>DXOJ01000240.1 GCA_019412865.1 Bacteroides sp.
AGGTTGAATCACCAGCATTCAGCAATGCAATCGTAGCGTCCTCCCCTTTCCTGCCTGCAACGACTCTCAAATTAGGAAACAGTTCTTCATTCTCCGGATTAAAAATTTCCATGCCCGGCAGGAAATATCGACACATCAGCGACCATGTAAAGAACCACGGACGAATTTCTTCCTCTTTCTCATCATTCAGTAACTCCGTCCCCAATGAATTCCAGAATCCCCAAACCTTGAGTTGGTTCTTGTCTCCCAAATCTCCAATCGTATGCATCGCATCATCGAGCATCCATGCACTGGCTCCCTGGAATCCGGCTTTCATCGATTGTATTAATGCATCGGCGGCATCAATACCATAGACATAATCGTACACATACAACTGGGAATCTTCACTGGCAAACGGTTTCTGTGGAAGTAACTTCTTATATTCTTCTCCCAACTCACCGGTCTTATAAAGTACTCCTATTTCTCCGAAGATAACAGGCTTTCCTGTTGTCTTGAGTATATCCGCGACTTCCTTATGATGTTTCTGAAATCGGCCGTCCCTTACAAAGTAAGCATCCGCATAACAATGGATATTATAATTGCCCACTATTGAATCCAACTGAATCATAGTCTGTTCCACCCACTGCCTGCCCGTATATTCGGAAGCCGGATTATCAGACATTTCAACGACATCGGGAGCAGACATTTCCAATGGGAGTCCTGCCGCCTTAAACCCTTCCGCAAACATACTGACTCCCCTTTTCCACTGCTCCCAATCACCATTGGTACATGCCCAGGTTCCATTCGGTTCATTGGTTATAATGTAATATTTAATGCAATCATATCCCCGTTCCTTTATCAGATAAGAAAGATATCTGATAGTCATATCCACATAACGAGGATCATCTACCCTGTCAACCTTGCCTTTATATCCCCAAAATCCGGGTACACCATAATCGCCAATCAAAACCGTTATCCCATTCTTCTGACAATAGTCCAATAGCTTGCAGACCATTTTCACTTCCGCACATTCAAAGTCCACTATCGGATTGCCCTTTGTATCCACTCCCTTGAAATAACGCCATCCGGCTACATCCATCAAGCGAACCATACGCGGTTTCATGTAGTCGAGCCGGGAACATACTTTCTGCAACTTCTCATCTGTCATTAAGTATCCCCATTCGGCTTCGGGAGAGTCACCATGCGGATAAGCTGACCACTCTACTCCATTTCCCATAAAATTAGCGGATACAGGCTGATCGGATATAATCAACGTGCTTTTCTTCTCTACGCATGCCGTGCAAAACAACAAAAGCATAGCTATCAAAGGTATTACTTTATTCATTACTCCCCTTTTTTAATATACTGAATCAATTCATTTACATTACAAGTAGCCATACAAACATACTTATCGGCCGCTCCGTAATACACATATAACGTATCACCCAAAATTACATTTCCCGTAGGAAATACACAGCCTTTGTAGTATCCGTTCAACTCACAATCCATCTCGGGTTCAAGAATATACTTTTGGGTACGTCCTATCACATGAAGCGGATTCTCCAGATCCAAGAGCAATGCGCCTACCCTGTAATATCCCCTTCCGCCATGTTCCACTCCGTGATAAAGCATCAACCACCCTTCATCCGTTTTCAAAGGCGGAGTGCTTCCGCCTATCTTTTCTTCCCAAGTATTTTCGATACCCGAAATCAATAAATGGCTTTCTTTATCTGACCAATTTAGCAAATCATCTGAGAATTTCAACCAAATAGACGGATATTTAACATTATACTTATCACCCGTGTATTGTTTGGGACGATGCAGAAGTACATATTTTCCATTCACTTTTTCCGGAAAAAGTATAGCATCCCTATCATCCAAGGCCGATTCGGTGATTCGCCCCAGCCGTCGGAAGTGCCTGAAATCTTTAGTTACCGCCAATCCTGAATTACCCAGATTCTCCTTTATAAAAACGGGAGCATGGTTACCACATTGCGGACGTATTACTACATCATGCGGAAACTTCCAGTATTGTCCCGGAGGATAAGGGCGAAAAGCATACGTGATATAATATTCATCGTCAAATTTCACAATACGGGGATCTTCCACTCCACCGGCATCAGGACCATCAATGCTGGGTCCGAATACCGGTTGCGAAGATACTCTTTTAAAATCATATCCGTCTTTACTCGTAGCCAATCCCAAACGAATGACGTGTTCTTCATCATTACCTGCTGCCCGATAGAGCATGTAGAATATACCATCTTCATACCATACACCGGGATTGCATACCACTAAATTTTCCCATGCATTCGCTGAATTTGGTGACAGAATAGGATTGTTATCATATTTCTTCAGTCTCATAACTTTTAATTTTCAGTTTAACATTCAGTTTTGTTTTACCGTAAACGAATACTTCCCGGATTCCAGATCAATTATAACCCAGTTGCCATCCGTCCTTACTCCGGTTATACTTTTAATGTCATTTAAGTCTTGGTTCGCTTCTTTTATCTCCTTGCCGACAGCTTCGGGCAGATAGACAGAGGCAGTCGTGTTAGCCGGGATAGCAATGTCCCAGATAAAGGTAGTTCCTTCTCTTCTCCAATGACTTCGGATCTCTCCTCTGACCGATTGATAAGAGGCATTGACATAAGTCAGATCCCCCACAAGCAACGGCTTCATTTCAATCTTTTTAAATCCCGTTGATTCTGCTTCATTCCTGATGCCTGCCAGGTACTCATAATACCATATTATAAGGTCCCCCAGCAACATTACATGATTAGCGGAATTCATTGCCGGATCGGCCGTATTGCCGTTCCATAATTCCCAAATGGTAGTAGCACCATTTTCAATCATATATCCCCAACTCGGATAGGTTTTGTTGGTGGCAATCTTATACGCCAGTTCCGGTTGACCATAGTCTGACAATCCTCTCATAAGCCATTGAATACCGATCAGTCCAGTACTGACATGCCCCTTAAACTCATTCAGAGTCTTATCAACAATATGCTCGAAAACGACCTGACGGACAGAGTCGGGAGCCATCCCGTTCATTAAAGCTAATAAATTAGCCGTTACCGTATTATTGGAATAATATCCGGTTGATGCATTATAGAATTTCCTATTGAAAGCTTTTAGTATCCGATCACCTGACTCCCGATAATAGGCAATGTCCTTATCATTACCCGATAGCGAAGCAAATTTCTGCATTAAGACCAAAAGACGATAATAATATGCGGTTGAGAGCAATTCCCCCGAAGTCTTCCGTGAAGGATCTTGTGAATGAATCATTTCCATAGACTCCGGTGGCATACACCAGTCACCGAATGTATCATGAATAACGATATCATCCTTCAGATAGTTATCCCGGATAAATTGGATAAATGCTTTGAATGAATCATAATGGCGGATGATGGGACGTACATCTCCATACTGTTTGTACAGCATATCGGCAACAGTGAAATATGCAGCCGGCCATGTAACATCATTGGTATACATCTCCCAATAATTAGGAGCGACATCCGGTAATGCTCCGTTCGCTAATTGTGAGTCTTCAATATCTTTCAGCCATTTTGCATAAAGTTTCTGATTGTCATAGATATAGCTTTCGCCGTATGCTCCGGTAGTTCTGTCGCCCAGCCATCCCATCCGTTCGTCCCGTTGAGGACAGTCCGTCGGCATTCCACGGTAATTACCTTTAATACCCCAGCATGCGTTTTGATAAATCCGGTTAATGACAGTATTGGAAGTTTCAAACGTACCGGTGGTCTTCATTTCGTCATAAACGACTTTTCCTTCGAAATGATCAACAGCAGGTACACCGGGGAAACCAGACACTTCAACATAACGGAAACCATGAAATACAAATTTAGGTTCCCATGTTTCCTCTTCATCTCCCTTTAAGATATAAGTATCCGTAACTTTGGCTCCACGTAAGTTGTCCAAATATAAATGACCGTCTTCTTTCAATAACTCCGCATAGCGAAGCGTTACTTTGTCTCCCTGTTTGCCACGTACTTTCAACGTCATCCATCCTACCATATTCTGCCCCATATCCACAATATATTTATCATCACCCAGTTTATGGACAGAGAGAGGTTTTATATGTTCCATCACTTTAATATTCGGATTTTCCTGTGCCTGCAGCTTTCCTTCGGGTGCATTTACTAATTCAACCGGATACCATGCCGCATCGTCAAAGTCGTTCGTGCTCCATCCCTCCATTTCTTTACGGGCATCATATTCTTCGCCGTCGAACTCATTATTTACTCCCAAAGGACCATCCAAAGTAACTTTCCACGATTCGTCACTCACGAAAGTGTCTTTCGTATCATCTTTGTAAGTAACTTCCAACTGAGACAATAGTTGAGGCAATCCGAATGTACGGAACCAGGGAATACGCATCGAAAAGAATCGGCCATTTCCCAATATCACCCCGATAGTATTCTCTCCTTTATTCAAATAAGAAGTGACATCAAAAGTGTTGTATGGAACAGTTTTACTGTAATCTGTCGGAGTAGGAGCTAATACCTGATCTCCAATCTTATGGCCGTTCAGATATGCTTCGTACAGGCCTAAACCGGAGATATAAAGCATTGCACTCTTTACATTTTTCCCCAGTTTTATCTCTTTCCGCAAGTAGCGGGCACGAAGGCGAGTCTCACTTTTCAGCCGAAGTTCGTCTTCATTCTCTGGAACAAAATTCATCTTCCGATCTTCTCCTTCCGCTTCTATACTCTCCAAGCCAATCCATTTGGCTTGCCAATCAGATGCCTCTAGTCCCATCGACCAAAAAGCTCTTTCCGATGAAACAACTTCACCCAAATTGGTTTCAATCCTTACTTTCCAATAACAAAACTGCCTGCCGGACAACGGGGCACCTTCATAAGGAATTAAAACTGTTTCGGAAGAAGGGATTCTGCCCGAATCCCATAAGTCTCCTACATTTTCTTTCAGCTTCTCCTCAGACGAAGATACGATGATACGGTATGACTGTTGATGGACTCCTCTTTCTTCAGAATGCAGTTTCCAGCTTAAACGAGGCTGCTTCTGTTCAAGACCGAGAGGATTCACCAGACTTTCCACCTTCAGGTCATAGACCTGCACTTTCTCAGTTTTATGACATGAGAAGAGTGCCAGCATGAGCGATACCCCCATGCATAATAATATTCTTGTCTTCATCTTAAATTGTCATTAATCAGTTTACAGCCCCAATATTAGAAGGTACACTATCCGATACTTTCTTTCCGAAAATATCCTGACCACCATGATGATCGATCACCGCACCTGCCTGACCGGCAGAAGACTTCTTCTTCAGATAATAACCTGACAGAGATTCAAATCCTCTTTTCCCGCTGCCCGGATTGACGAATTTCGGATCAGCAGTTATTTTATTAAGTTCAGCAGGTTCTGTCGAAGGGTGATTGCCATGATATACATTGTTGGAGAAGATTCCATTCTTTCCCGGTATCATATAACCACCACTTCCATAATTGCAGATAATGTTATTCTTAAATATCCAAGGCGCATTGATATCTCCCGCCTCATCCCAGGTATGTTCTATGATTTTCGTGTCCAGCCCTTCCGATATGTAAATCGTATTGTTATATATCTTCATATTAGGCTGTACTCCTCCGGCAATCATAAATATACGTGTTTTATCATTCTGACTGATGTTGTAACGGACAATTCCTCCAGAGGAGTTAGAAGCATCGATGAACAGCATAAAGCCTCCTTCATTATCGTGGCTGTAGTTGTACTGCACGATACAGTCTATTGCATCAATATCAATGTCGAAAGCTGTTCCATCAGCATTTCCTTCCAGCATATGCGTATTGAATGCTTCGTTATACTGGATTATACAATTACTTCCACGGGTACACCAGATAGCTGCCGAGCCATTAAATCCCCCGTCTTCCCGATAGGAGCCACAGCCATCCGCCACATTATGTTCTATCAGGGCACCGTCACAACCATAGGTAAGGATTCCGTCAGAATCAATGTCCTTCACCGAGTTTTTACGTATTCTGACCCCCGTACAGGCTTCATCATATTTGGCAAAAATATGATCCCATACAACAATACCCGTACGTCCTACATTCTCAACTCTGTTACCCTCGATCAGTACATTCCTATATTTATCAGTACCGGTCAGACCGTTCACATTTACAGAAATCCCCCCAAATTGATGAGGATGAAAATTATATGCATAACGGAATGAGCTGGTCACATGGTGCACATAATTATCAAGAATACGGATATTACTCAAAACACCACCATTATCATTTTCGACCAGGATACCTCCGCGATGTACATAACCTCGTTCCGGAGCCTGATTCGTGACTTCCAGCTGACGAATCACCCAATTCGATTGATTACGCAAGTATACTGCCGCCTTTACCTGGCCGTTCCCGTGAATCACAGGACGTGCCCCTTCACCATAAGCCCCTATTATAATCGGCGAATCGTCCGTCCCATTCCCTCTTGGAGACAAAGACCCCGTCCAGGTACAATCGGATTT
Organism: Bacteroides sp.; assembly: GCA_019412865.1. Taxonomy (GTDB): domain Bacteria; phylum Bacteroidota; class Bacteroidia; order Bacteroidales; family Bacteroidaceae; genus Bacteroides. The sequence goes on from DXOJ01000240.1 coordinate 6,500, forward strand.
CAGCAAAATCTGTTCACCCGGTTTAAACTCCCGGTCGTTGGCGTTTTTAAAAGATTTCCAGGCTTCTCCGGGCGACAGTCCGGTATTACTGTCGCTGCCGCCCAAGTTATCTATATAGTATATTTTACCACTTTGATCATTCGCATAAACAGGAGTTATACTGGCAAAGGATAAAATAACCATCCAAATTCTTATTGCAATATTCATCATTTTCTTCGTTTTATTTTTATTCTACATAAGTGATTGCCACTTCACCGATCTGAACAGCCCAACTCTCATTCACCGGATCATTAATGCGGACTCCTATAAAGTTCACTCCTTCCGGCAAAGCCGCAGCTGTATTGATTGTGGTCTTCTGCCAGCCTTCCACTACAGCAGGATCTGTTGTATAAGTAACTGGTATTTCGATGTAATTAGCAAAATCACCTCCTGTGTATGAACCATATATCTTAATGTTCTGAGGGGTTAACGTCGGATACCATACACATAGATACATAGTGACTTCCACAGACTTTATATTCGGAAGGTTATACAATATAATTCCATCATCCGTAGTTGCCCGTACAGCTCTGGATCCATCACCACCAAAGAATTGCGGATTACTGCTGTCCAGATTCAAATTGGGTGAATAGTAAAATGCATTACTCCAGTCATTCAGTTTATCTATCATCTCAGACTCACCCGAAGCCGTGCCATTCAATTCGTGAGCACCGGGAGTAGGCTTACCGCCAGAGGATACCGGATTTCCAAAGAAGTCCATACCACCATTCCTTGCAACCTTAACTCCCGTATTCATTATCGGAGAGTTTTCTTCCAGCTTATATCCATCCAGTGTACTGATGCCTGTTCCACCGGCACCAACATTTATAAATTTCGGATCTATTGTTATTTTCCCTGTTTCATCCGGTTCGTTAGCCGGATGGTTTCCATAGTAGACATTTCCTTCAAAAACTCCACCTGTACCCGGAATCTTATAATCACCTGTTCCTAGATTGTAAATGATGTTATTCTTAAACAGCCAAGGAGCATTGATATCTCCCCCGTCATCCCAGGTATGATCTATAATCTTAGTAGTAGCACCCGCACCCAAATATATGGT
>DXOJ01000241.1 GCA_019412865.1 Bacteroides sp.
AGCTGCCTAATCTTTGTACCGTCATCAACGGTGTAGACCTGAAGAAGCGAAAATACGGTTATTATTACGGCTACGGTAAGTATGGCAAGCATTACGGCTATGGCAAACGTTATGGCTACGGCTATGGATATGGAGAAAAGTGATGAATAAATGTATTTTTGATGGCTATTCCGATTAACCCTCTGTCCGATAAGTCTGTGGCGTACAGAAGCGTTGTGGACTTTTATTCAGCACGGTCTTCTTTTGCCATTCCCCGAAAAGTAATTCTGTGTCTGACCGACCGTTGTAACATGCGTTGTAATATGTGCACATTACAGCATACTACCGTGGAGAAGAAGGAACTGGAAGTGTCGGATTGGGTAGAGGCCATCGAAGAACTGTCATGGGCAAAGCCCACGTTTCTCTTGTTCGGTGGTGAGCCTTTGTTGTATGAGAATGTTGGTTCTCTTTTGGATTTTCTTTGTCAACGGGATTGTCCGGTGGAGGTCGTAACCAATGGTTTTTTCTTGGAGAAGTATGTTGATAAACTGATTGCAGTGGATGCTAGAGTGACAGTGAGTATGAGTGGTGTTGATAAGGTGCATGACAATATCAAGAATTGTCCGAATAGCTTTCAAAGAATAGCAGGCTTCTTTGATTTTCTTTCCCGGCATGCCCCGGCATATTTCAGTAATGTAGGGGTTAATTGTGTGATGACTCCCGATAATATTGACGGAATAGAGGAACTGATCCATTTTTTATCCTCATATCCTATTCATTCTCTTTCCCTTCAACACATGCAATTTTCTTCTGTTGCTTTGCGTAATATGACCGATCAGTTCTGGAAAAAGGCTTTTGGGGACGCTTTTACATTGGTATTGGAACCGAATGTCTCTTATGAGTACGATGATGCCTATTTAAAGAGGATAAAACTCCTTTCTTCTGTGGTAAAAAAATGGTCAGGTAAGATGAATATTTCATTTTTTCCTGCCCTTGATTCCCCGGACATTGATAATTATTATTCGGACCGGCGGCATTTTCTGTGCGGTAAGGATAATGTCTGTCTTAAGCCATGGCGTGTTCCTACCATCTGTCCCAATGGGGATATCTCCAACTGTTCGGGTATGGTGTTGGGTAATATAAAAAAACAGTCGTTTTGGAAGATCTGGAATGGTGAGAAGAATAATTCTTTTAGAGACAGCCTGATATCACACGGTTCCTTTCCGTTTTGTACACGGTGCTGCAGTTTTTACGAGAAATATGATCTTTCTGGCAAACTAAATGTTGATGAGTGATGAAAAATAATGTGTCTGTTGCCTGCCTTACCGCAGATTTACTGGGTGGAAGAAGCTTTTCCATAAATTATCATTTGTTTACTGTCATAAATGCCATATGTGAAAATATTTCCATATCCTCCATTCATTTATACACTACGTCAATTAATGATTTCAGTTCTGGCTCCTTGCAGGAGATACAGGCTGATTTTCATATTCATTTTCCCTGTTCCCGTATTCATGTACATGAGATGGATTCGAGGGATATCTCGCTTGCTGGGAAAGCCTTGTCCGGTTTTGATCTGCTTGTCTGCGAAATGTTTGTATGGAGCGATAGCATAAAATATGCTAGAAGCATGAATTCCGGAGTCAAGGTTATTTATTGTGTCCATTCCATTTTACAGCAGGAATGGATAGCCAATGCCCAGAATAAGTGGGTGGGTTTTGAGCACTTTCACCGTTTGCAGCGCGAATTGGTAGCCGTAGCGGATCATTTGGTCTTTGATTCCTGTATGGATAGAGAATATGCTTCCCGTTTTTTCCCGGATATACTCCACCGTTCTTCTGTAATTTATCCGATACCTGTGCCCATCTGTGGGTTTGACCGTACTTGGGATGTTACAAGGGTATCATTTCCAAAGTTCCGTTTACTGTATGCCGGGAGATGGGAGTACCGGAAAGGTATTGAACAGTTGGTAGACAGTTTTTTCCACTGTCATACACAATATGGCATGGAATTGCATATTCTGTCGGATTATCTCTATATGGAGAACTTCGACCGTCTTTTTCTTTCCCCGGACAATGCCGTCAAGTTTAAGTCCTTGCTGGATCGCGGAGCCATCAGCCTGACCGGTTGGAAACGTGACAGGGTGGAGTATATCTCATTCATTTGTGAACAGTGTGATACTCTGGTGGTTCCCAGTCTGTACGATCCTTTCAACATAATCACTTATGATGCCATACAGATGGGGGTTCCGGTTGTCCTGTCAAGATTCTGTGGTGTAAACGAACTGCTTCCGGAAGATTGTGGCAGGGTGGTAAGGACCAATCCTTATGATGCGTATGATCTTTTTAAAAGCATAGAAGAAATGTTTCTCGGTTTACAACACCGGGAGATTTTAATGCCGTGTATCTTATCCTATGGCATTGCTGACGTGAACAGGGAATACAATAAACTGTTAAACGGTATTCTAGGATTAACATGATGTTTTGAGCGATGGAAAATGAAAGTAAAATAATAATGATAACCGGTGCGACTTCCGGAATTGGTGTGGCGGTAATTAGGGAATTCCTGAGTTTATATTCCGGCTGCTATTTTATTTTGGTAAGTCGGAATCGGAAAAGAATGAGAGAACGGATAGAGAGTGATTCGGACATTAAGGACCGTATCCGGTATGAGATTGTGGAGACTGATCTTTGTGATTTGCACAAGTCGGAAGAGATACTTGAACCCCGTATCCGGGAAAAAGGACGTGTGGATATTCTTGTCAATGTTGCAGGCGGTTTCATATCCAAACCTTTTGTCGAGACGGAAGCGGAGGACTTTTATCAGTTGGTAATGTCCAATATGTTCACCGTTTTTGTCTCCTGTAGGACGGTTCTTCCTTTTATGCTTAACCAGCGTTTCGGTTCCATAGTAAATGTCGGTTCCGTTTTGGGACTTCGTTCCTTGCGTGATACCAGATGCTCCGTCTATGGTTCCGTGAAGTCCGCTGTTGTGCATCTTACCCGTTTGTTGTCTGTGGAATACGGCGGGTATAATATTCGTGTGAATTGTGTTTGTCCGGGCATATTGAATCCCGTCGAGGGGGCCGGTGAGGGAAGTTATGAGGCTTATCGGAAACTAAATGGAATGAATCATTATCTGGGGGAACAGCCCTTAAAATGGTTCGGTTCTTCCTCTGATGTGGCTAAGGCTATTGTTTTTCTTGCCGGGGAACAATCGGGATGGACCACCGGAGAGATAATGTGCGTGGATGGTGGAACAGGACTTTAGCATAGGGATAAGATGACAGGGAAATTAAAAGAGGGTAAGAATGTGTGTATTCTTTCCTCCTTGATAACGGACAAGCTTTCTTTTGTATTCATTTTGCTTGTTTCTATGATTCTGTTCTTGTTCTTGTGCTGGCAGTGCTATATTGGTGCGAAGACTACAGAACATATGTCTACTATAGAATCCCGTTTATTGGAGGAATTGGTCGATAATGTTGAAGACTCCTCTAAAACTGATAAAAATTTACTGTATTGCAAAGAATCCTTACACGCCGAACTGCGGCTGATTAAGGCACGTTTTGAAGACTTTTCCTCTTCTATTACTTTGATACTTAGTGTTGTCACGATTGTATTTGTTATTTTTAGTTTTTTGGGACTAATGAAAATACAGGATGAACTGAAGCATCTTGAAAAGGATAAGGAAGAGTTTGAGAGGAAAATGGAGGATAAGTTGAAGGGAATGGATGATGAACGGGAAAGGCACAAGCGTGAGATGTCCGATAACCTGCAAGAAATGCAGGAGATTCAGGATAAAACCCGTGTGGAAAGTCTGTTGTCCCAATTCCGTTATAAGGAGGCAGATATGATTTGTCGGAAGTATGAGGGCATGGGGTATCCTTATTTTATTTATGCGTCCGCTCGTGTCGAAATGGACCGTGAGAATTATAAGGGTGCCCGTGAAAGACTTGAGAACGTTATTCATCTTTTTTACAAGGATGTACAGAATGAATATTATTATTATTTGGGTGAGACCTATTTTTATCTGGAAGAATTTGAACTTGCCGGGAGGTATGTTCTTAAGGCTATGGAAGTTCTGCAGTCCAAATCAAGTCTGCCCGGTCTGGACTCCTCCAAAAAAGACCTGCGGATTATAGACGAGACATGTACTTCTTCCCAATATACTCTTTCCAGATATAGTTGTTTGTTGGGACGTATTTACCTGTCTACCATTCAAGGAGATAGTCCGGAGAATAACAACACCTTTGAAAAAGCATTGTCTGCTTTTGCCGAGGCACTCCGGTAGGATAAGCGGAATACCGATATTCTAATGTGGATTGCTATTACTTACCGGAAGAGAGGTGAATATTCCAGGTCAATAGAATTGTTGGAGAATATAATTGCCATAAATCCTGAGATGTGGTATTATTATCATGAACTGGCTGTCTCTTATTATCGCAAAGGACTTTCCCATAAGGGAACAGGGGATATTTCCCTGTCGCATGAATGTTATCGACAGGCGGAAGATTCGTATTGTATTTTGTTTGATAAGATGCGTGTGTATCATTTGGCTGATGATTATGGTTATCATTATCATCTGGGAGTCATTTATATTGAATGGGAAAAGTATCCGGAAGCGATAAGGGAGTTAAATTACTCTATTGAGAACAATGACAATGCGAAAGTATACTATTTTTATGATTTGGGCAGGGCCTACTATGGAGCGGGACAATACGAATCGTCAAGTGAGTATTTCAAGCTGGCGTGCGAAAAAAGTGAAGAAAAAGAATCGTTGTATCTTTTTTATCTGGCGTTATCCTACGTTTATCAATTAGAAAAAGGTAATGATGCAATTTCATGGGGAGAGACTGCCCGGTTACTTGAAAAGGCTATATTTATAGATGGTTACAAGGAATTTTATTATACGCATCTGGTAGTGGTGTATCTGGCAAGTGACAGGATGGCTAAAGCGGGTGAATATATGGAGAGATATAACCGGCTTACGGAAAGGAAAGACAGGAATCATTACAGGTTCTTGCAACTTTTGTTGAACGTGTTGTACTACTCACCTGATATAAAGGAATGTAGAGAGTGTTTTGTGAGGAGTAATGAGAATAATCAAAATTCCATGAATGGATTGGTGAATTTTGCGCGCCATTCATTGCAGGCAGGATTGAAGAGTGGTTCATTGCACGGTGACGAACTAAAGAATCGTATCCTTGAATTGCTTGCGTAGATATTTTCCTGTTAGGTAATCGTATTTTATATGCTCGGTATCCATTGTTTTTTCTCCCAGCCGGTTCAACAGGGACGTGATGTCAGCGGTGTATATAAGACTTATATTCCCGGTAAAATATTTTCTAATTATGCTTTATATACGATGCTCCTTTCCGCCCTACAATGGAAAAAAACGAATGGAAATATAAAGTTGTATTGCGATGCCTCTGTTTATGAACAGCTTCGGCAATTCCGACTGTTATCTTGCTGGGATGATATTGAAGTGCTTCGGGATGATTCCGTAGACAGGGGGATTAATTTACAAGTCTTCTGGTCGGCAGTGAAGTTTCTGGTTTATGAAAGGCAATACGAACCGTTTGTCTGTATCGATACTGACCTTATTGTCTGGAAAAAACTGGATATATGTCCCGATGTGGACTGGCAGTTTGCCCATTGGGAATCGATTGAGCCAGGGGACATTTCTTATCCTGATACCGCTACCCTGTCAAAGCCTGCAGGTTATATATTTCCTAAATTGGCATTTGCGGAAACGCGTGCATCAAATATGTGCATTACAGTATTCAATAACATGGATTTCTGTAGAATTTTCGTTAATGAAGCCTTCAAGTATATGCGTGGTAATAAGGTGGATTCCATATCCAGTTTGCATGCAACTCCTGAAATACTGTATATGGAGCAACGGCTTCCTGTTCTGCTTTCCAAGCGATATGGGTATACTTGTCGTCCTTTTCTTAATGCAACCTGGTCTCCTAAATTCTTCAGGTTTGTATCAGATGACCCGCAATATGGTAGCTGGTCATTTAACAGACTTGACGATAGAATGCTCTTTACCCATTTTTGGTTTTATAAGAAATGGCTGGAGGAACATCCTTTGGCTAAGCTTGAATTGGAACAGCAGTTGTTACACGAACTTGTTACTCGGTTTCCGGAAGAACCGTTGGATATGTTGCAATTTGCTAAATAACTGTTATGATAAGTGTTCGACTAACCTGTTCTGATGCTCTTTTGTGGAACAGGGGCTATTTTGTAGAATGTAAAAATGTGTTCTTGAATATATGAAAAAGACTGTAATCGAATATATCACCAATACGCTTGAAGATATTCCCAAGCAATCTCTTCAAACCAATAAGATGCGTTTACATGCTTTTTTCTCAGAACAGGAAACAATAGAGAAGCGAGGGACACATTTTGTATTCAGGTATGCTTTCTATTCTGTTGAAAAACTACGGCGACACACGAAACAAAGCCTGTTTAAAGAATATAATATGTTGTGTTCTGACTTGAAAAGTACTCCTTCCAGGAAAATATCGGATATGGAATATAAAGATGTTGTATTATATGGTGATGCTTCTTCCCCTGTAGTACAAGAACGATTGGCAGAATATTTGGAGCGGAATAATTCTTTAAAGATTCAGTTGTCTTTCTGTGATAAAGAAGCTCCAAAGTGTAAAACAGGAGAAAATATTGCCTATGCGGAACTTCAGAAAGCATTGTTTTATTGCAAAAGGAAAAAGTATTTGCTTCTGTTCATTTCAGTTCGTGATCTAATACAGGATATTCGCTTTTATGATTTGCTTGACGAATTTCGTGTTGATTTCCGTTGTGTTGACTTTCCTTGGTTTTGCAGGGAGAATCTACGTTTGATAAAAGCGGTTATGCTATATGAGAAGTTATCTCCTTGAACAGGCCTAAAATAGTGTATTTCTTTGCATATAATACCTTTTATATTGAATTCGTTATATGTAGGTCCCTAACTTCATGCTACAGGATGAAGAACCCTACATCTTTCGTTGGTTAAGAAAAGAGTACGGCGGTATATCTAAACCAACATTTTCATATCGGTTGATTTCCGATATGTTTTTTTACCCCATATATCAACTGTCTGTGAAGATCGTTGATATATATTTTCATAAATAGTTCGATACATGTCTTACAGGGAGATTTTTGTTGTTGAATGGGAGAAGGTGAAATATGGATGCCCGTGAAGAGAATCAATCTGGTACTTTCTAGTACTTCTTAAAAACAAAAAAGTAGAGAAGACAGCTCCCTAACTATCTTCTCTCTTGCTCTTAAAATGTCAATCTCATAACCACTTTCTCCGGTTGTGCTGTGATCTTAACTCTATCTACCTGATCTGCCCCAAGCATTACAGCCGAATTTTTATAACACCCTATAAATTCTCTCTTCGACATGAAAAACGTGTACCCGAAGGGAACGCCTCCCCAGTAATCCGGTATCCTGAAACCATTAAAACTATGCCCTGTGATTATGTTAGCATCAATATTATAGATCAACTTTGGATCATAATTCAGCCAGTCTATTTCCTTCTCCCTATATTTACGGAAAAATGTTAGTTCCAATGTTTTCCCTGATACTTCTCTAAGCTTAAATCTGACTCCACCGACATTAAAGACCTTATCCAGATCCGCCTGAACAGCATTTTCTATCATATCAACACTTAGTGTACCCAAATCATACACCTTGCCCATAACGAATATTTTCTTTTTCATATTACTCCAGGTCTCTTTCAATTAATATTTTAACTTTCCCCGTTCCCCTAGTCTGTATATAGATTACACTCGATACCCCTAAAGCAGCCAGAGCATCATTATACCAATCCCCAATCCACCGGACCGGTACAAACAGGTTCTTGTCTTCGTCCGAATACAACTTATTATCCCTTCTTGCCTCTTCTATGATATCCTCCTCCTCTACATTCAATATGTCGGCTGCAATAAGAATGGACAGATATTTGGGATCGTCTGCTTGTGGTATCTCCTCTGAATAGTTATAAAGCAGATACAATGCGTCTTCAAAACTGCTGACCTTGTGTCTGCTCAAGTTACTGGTTTGTATTCTTGTATCGAGCATTAATTCTACAACGGAATATGAAAAGTACTCCTCATTGCCGGTGTAGTATTTCTTCAGTTCGTTCTCACTGGTGAAACTTAGGATAGCGAGGTCCCGTAATGGCATTTGTGTTAATTTAGGCAGTACCGTTGTCCCGTCCGGGGTTATATAGTTCTCACTGTCTATATCTTTCACACGGTTATAATCACTCTCTTCTATTGTACCTTTATAAATTATCTTCTTCATGGTCGTTTGGTTTAGTTTTTTGTGAATAAATGGTTAGTGTAATTCCGTACTCTTCTTGCAGATACCTGGTCAGCCCATAATATGCGTCAACCCTTTTTCGGTTACGTGGCATCATCCCCAGTGCTTCCTTCAGTGTAATCCTGATACAG
>DXOJ01000242.1 GCA_019412865.1 Bacteroides sp.
TTGCGGACATTTAAGAAGATATAAAAAGATAGTCAAAAAGACATATATAATTTAAAATGAATTTTTATGTAAAAAACGAAGCAAAGAAAGGGGTTGGCAAAATGAGAAAGAATAAACTGGTAGCCCCTGTTCTAAAATGGGTAGGTGGGAAGAGACAATTATTGGATACTTTTCGCCCACTGTTACCAAAAAAAATTACAACATACTGTGAGCCATTTGTTGGTGGCGGTGCATTGTTGTTTCATCTTCAGCCTGATACGGCATATATAAACGATATAAATCCAGAATTAATTCGTGTATATACGGTTATCAAAGAAAATGTTGATGAACTGATTGAAGAGTTAGAGAAATTTGAAAATACAGCTGAACAGTTCTATGCAGTTAGAGACTGGGATCGCAATAAGGATTATTATTTGACATTGACTGATGTTCAAAAAGCTGCTTGAGTATTATATTTGAATAAAACTTGTTTTAATGGATTGTATCGTGTAAATAATGCAGGTGAGTTTAATTCTCCGTTTGGTAATTACCGAAATCCTAATATTGTGAATGCACCTGTATTGAGGGCTGTTAGTGCATATTTTAATTCTGCTGATATTCGTATGACGACAATGGACTATGCCGAAGTATTGAAAAATGTTCCAAGGGGTGCTTTTGTGTATCTTGATCCCCCTTATGATCCTGTTTCTGAAACTGCAAGTTTTACCGGATACTCGAGAGGTGGATTTTCACGAGAAGATCAAATAAGACTGAGAGAGTGTTGTGATGATTTAAATGCTCGTGGCATAAAGTTTATGCTTTCAAATTCTGCAACAGAATTTATATTGGAGCAATATGCAGCTTACAACATAACCATTGTTAAAGCGAAACGTGCTGTTAATTCAGTCGCTTCAAAGCGTGGAGATGTTGACGAAGTGGTGGTGCGTAATTATAAGTGATCGTCAAAAAAGTCTTAATGACATAGCGTGGGAAAAACTATTTGAGAAGTACGATATATTAGGACATATTGAGAGAACTGGGCAATTTCAAATCTCAGCAAAGCAGATAAAGGAAGTACGAGAGCCACGACTGATGGCGAAGTTTGACCATACAATTAATTTACCAAGGATTTTTGCGGATAATGAACTCTCTATTTTGCCAGTTACTCGTGGTGATTATATTATTTCTCATTTTGATGCTTATCACGAATTTGAGACTGATAACTCTCTGATAACACGAGTTTCACTTCCAACTTATATACAAAAAACCTATAATTCAATACATAACCACAGGTTAGTACAAATACCTTATGCGATTTTCGGAAAGGCTTAGAAAGGGATATTTACCTTATTTTCGCCCCGAAAAATGACACAAACAAGGCTTGATGTATCTTATCTGTGTTTTTTTATTTTTAGCAGAAAAGGAAAACAAAAAACGCATACGATACGGTAGTAACCCGATTTAATGTCGCTAAAGTTATTCGTGACAGAGTGAAAAAGCTGGATAATCACAATGCAAGGTTGAAGAAGTGTGATGTAGCAGTTGAATCAGATATTGATGATACTGACAGTGCTGAAAAAGTTACAATAGACATTGGGATAAAACGACAGCAGTTCTCTAATGAAAAGTTGTTAGAAAATGAGCTTACTGCAAGAATAGAAAGTGATATGTCAGTATTTGGTATGAACCTTAAAGAGTATAAACGTAAAGGTGAGTATGGCAGACAATATATTATTCCAGTTGGAAGACTTGATTTATTATGTGAGGATAATCAAGGAAATTTGTATGTTGTCGAATTGAAGAAGGACAGTGGCTATGATGATGCTTATGAACAGACGGTTCAGTACCTCGAATGGTTTGAGAAAAGTGAAAAATTCAAAGGTAAAAAAGTATATGGGATTATTTGTTTGAACAATCTGACAAAGGAACTTATTTTAAGAGGGCATAATGATAAGAGAATGCGGTTGTTTGAATATCAGATATCTTATACAGAGTTGTAATACTAGGAGGTGTCACGATGCCATTTAAGATTGTTCGTAACGATATAACAAAAGTTAAAGCAGATGTGATTGTAAATACTGCCAATCCGAATCCGATATGTGCAAGCGGTACAGATTTAGCCATATATGAGGCGGCAGGAAAAGAACAGCTTCTTGCCGAAAGAGCAGGTATCGGCAAAATTGCAAGAGGTGATATTGCTGTTACCGGTGCATACAACTTAAAGGCAAAATATATTATTCATACAGTAGGACCGGTATGGACAGACGGAAAGCATCATGAATTTGAAATCCTTGAGAATTGTTATCGAAAATCGTTACAGAAAGCATTGAAACTTGAATGTGAGAGTATAGCATTTCCCCTGATTTCGACAGGAGTATATGGATTTCCGAAGAACAAGGCATTACAGATTGCTGTGTCAGTATTCAGCCAGTTTCTTACTGAAAATGAAATGGAAATCATACTGGTAGTGTTTGATAAAAGGTCTTTTCAGCTGTCCGGTCAGATTGTTGGGGATATTGATTCTTATATAGATGCTAATTACGTCAGAGAAATCCGTAGAAAAGAGTACCCGATAAGGAGCAGAAGAAGTACTCGTATAAAAGAATTGGCAGAAGAAGATTTCAATGAAAAAATGCTTCAAAGAGAAGAAGACAACTATCCATTTGGGAAAATGACAGATACGGGCATGACAGAGTTGCTCATGCCGTTAGAAAATATTTCATTGGAAGACCAGCTGGCCAATATAGGAGCTTCCTTTCATGATAAATTATTTGAACTGATTGACGAAGCACATCTTGATAATAAAGATGTGTGGAAACGGGCAAATCTTGACAGGAAACATTTTTCAAAGATTCAGTGTGACCAAAACTATCATCCAAAGAAGAAAACTGTGATGGCACTCTGTATCGCACTGCAGCTTGATCTGGAACAGTCGAAAGATTTACTTGCCAGAGCAGATTGGGCATTTAGTCCAAGCAGTAAGGTGGATCTGATTGTACAGAAGGCTATCATTGATAAGCAGTATAATATTATGCAGTTGAATGTGACTTTGTTTAAGTATACGAATGAAATATTGGGAGTATAAAGAGGTTACAAGTAAATATTGATTGGCATATGTTACGTCGATACTTGTAGTATCGGCGTTTGATTTTGCCCTAAAAAGTGTCGCCCGGACAGCGACCATATAAAGATGCCGCTCAACTATACTTATATTGTAACAAAGAAAAAGAGCTGCCGGAGCAATCCGGAGATTGGAGGCATATATGTACGGAGCAATTTTAGGAGATATTATAGGAAGTCCATTTGAGTTTGACAGAGGAAATAAAACAAAGGAATTCGATTTGTTTACTAAAGGCTGTGACTTTACAGATGATTCTGTTATGACAATAGCAGTTGGAGAAGCTCTTCTTGCAGTCGGAACGGAAGCTACAGTAAAGGAAATAGAAGAGGCGCTAGTAACTAACATGCAGGATTGGGGAAAAAGATATCCATATGCAGGTTATGGTGGAAGATTCAGGTATTGGCTTAGAGAAAGCAACCCAAAGCCATACGGAAGTTATGGGAATGGATCCGCCATGAGAGTGTCAGCAGCGGGATGGCTTTATGATTCGCTGGAAAGAACAAGAGAGGTAGCAAGAGCGACAGCAAATGTGACACATAATCATCCGGAAGGCATTAAGGGTGCAGAAGCAACAGCCAGTGCAATATACATGGCTAGGAATGGATTTTCAAAAGAAGAAATTAAAGAATACATCGAGAGGGAGTTTCATTACAATCTTGATAGAACACTTGATGAGATCAGACCGGGATATCATATGGATGAGACTTGTCAGAGAACAGTACCGGAGGCAATTATTGCATTTCTGGAATCCAAAGATTTTGAGGATGCCATACGGAATGCAGTATCACTAGGTGGAGATACTGACACGCTTGGTGCTATCACAGGCAGTATTGCAGAAGCATTTTATGGAATTCCGGCTGTATTGATTGCAGAGTGTAGAAGCCGGATTGATGAAGGCTTGATGACGGATGTTCTTGATGAGTTTGATCATACTCTTGGTAGAGATAAAAATGCTGATTCAGATGAGAAGAAGGGGAAAAGATTAATGGAATTGTGATTAATCCATTTGGTAAGTATATTCAGATGACAAAGAAGATGATAGCGGTTTTAAAAGGAAGAGCAAAGATAATGAGAACAATTAAAGTTACGGGAAAAGGTAAAATAGCGGTAAAGCCGGATATGATCCGGTTATATGTCAGCAAGGAAGAACTTTGCAAAGAATATGAAGATACTCTCCGAAGGTCAACAGAAGATACAGAGTTCCTCAAGGATTTGTTTGAAAAACTTGGCTTTCAGAGAAAAGACCTTAAAACAGTATATTTTAATGTCGATACAGAATATGAAAGCTATCAGGACAGAGATAAGAGCTGGAAGCGAAGATTTAAAGGCTATAAGTACAGTCATCGTATGAAAATAGAGTTTGAAGCTGATAATAAAAGATTAGGGCAAGTCCTTTACTCTGTGGCTCATAGTTCATTAAAGCCAGAGTTTTCTATTTCCTCACTTGCTGAAATCATGGGGCGGAATGTATAATCAAGAATGAAAGCTAAATGATAAGGAGGCCTCTATGAATAGAGATAAAAGAGTTCAGAGCAAACCCGCACAAAAAGAAGCAATTAAAAGAAACAAGTTTCGCAAATATGTGCCATCAATTTTGCTATTTCTGCTATTTGAGATAGTGGCAGTTACATTGTGGCTTGTTAAGAAAAATCTATTTTATCTATTAAATTTTAGCTACATAGGAGGCTGCCTTGGACTGGGAACAGCACTATTTACCGCCGGAAAACGATATGCCAGACATTTCATACAATTGGCGGTGGGAAGCTATATGTTGTTGTATCTCGGTGTGATTTCCCATGAAAATATGCAGATTGAGGGATTCTGGTATTATCTGTTCTTAGGCGTTTTTGAAGCGGCAACTATCCATTATGCTGTGGCGAAAATATTTGGTCCATTGTTTTTTGGGCGCGGTTGGTGTGGCTATGCCTGCTGGACAGCCATGGTGCTGGATTTTCTACCTTACAAACAGCCGCAACAGCCACGAAAAGAGAAGCTTGGTTTTCTTCGCTATGTAATGTTTGTACTGTCATTAGCGTTGGTATCCGGTTTGATGCTGATAAAAATTGCAAAGCTGGAACAAATTATGTTTTGGCTGTTCATCGTAGGAAATGTGCTTTATTATATTTTGGGTATCGGACTGGCATTTGTACTCAAGGATAATCGTGCATTCTGCAAATATCTGTGTCCTGTTACAGTATTCCTCAAGCCTATGAGTTATTTTTCATTTTTACGTGTTCATTGTGACGAGAGTAAATGTATTCATTGTGACAAATGCTTGAGAGTCTGTCCTATGAACGTGGAAGTTAATAAAGAATCCCGAAAGCGAAAAAATGGAACTGAATGCATTCTTTGCTATGAATGCACAAAAGCTTGTCCAACAAAGGCGTTGCACTAGGAAAAATGGATTTGTAGTGATGAAACAGGGAAACGTTGAGTATGAAAGGCAAGTGAACAGTAATTTGCTGAATCATTCGCACCAGAATATGAACATTTTTGGGAAGAAAAAAGGATATAATATAGAGTTATAGATATAAAAAATAGCGAATATATATAAAGTTTGATTTTAAATGAAAAGAGTTTGTTTAAAATTGCTGTCATCCGCCTTGTGAG
>DXOJ01000243.1 GCA_019412865.1 Bacteroides sp.
TTCCATAACTTTGCAATATCAAACGTAAGCAAAATCAGATTCTATAATAACATCTTGATTAAACTATTAATATATAATATAAAATGTGATATAGCAAAAAAATCAATATTAATTATTTAAAACTAGAATTATGAAGAACCTAATTTGGCTTAGCGCATATCTTATCATAAGCGCAATTTTCAGTTCTTGTTCAAAAGACGACGAAAACACCTCTATTATTCCGGAAGGAGAAAAAACAAATGTAAATGTATCATTAAATATTGCTCCTATCAACGCAATGGGAACCAATATAAATGATAACAGAACTTCTATTGAAAACTTTTGGTTATTAGAATTCGATCAACAAGGTAAAAATGTCGCAGTTATAAAAGAACTACGATTCAGTATCAACTCTCCAGAAACAGTAGAATTAGTAGCAGGGGTTAATATGAAACTGATAGTAATTGCTAATGTAGATAAAAGCATTGTTTTCCAATTAGGAAAACAAACTTATGAAGCACTAAAGAATACCATTTATACATTACCAGTCAATTCATCTAATGCAATTCCGCTAGTAGGAGAGCAAGTAGTTTCTATTACCAAAGAAAATCAAACATTAGATGCTATCACATTAGAACGAATTGCAGCTGAAGTAAAATTCACTATCAATAATACCTCTTCTGACTTCCAGCTAACTTCCATAGCATTAAAGAATATATATAAAATGTATTACTTTAGTAAGGGAACAATATCTCAAAGTAATATTGCAGACTATAGTGAAACCCCATGTACTATCGGTGAAGAAAATTATACCCATTACATAGCGGAGAACCTGATGGGAACAAATTCTAGTATCCCAACAGACAAAGACAAGGTAACAGATAAACTAGCGACTTTCATTGAAATTGTTGGTGAAAGAATGAGTGAAGGCAATAAAGAAATAGCAACTTTCAAAATGTTCATTGGAGAAAATGAAAAAGATTTCAATGTAACAAGAAATAATGCATATAATTACAATATTAATCTTAATCTGGCAGATGCCAGTGATAAACGCATCACTATTGAAAAGATTCCATTAGAAGGCATTGCAGCTGAAGCTAACTGCTATATACTGAATCCAAATTCAGAACATGAGCTACTGGTTCCTGTGAAACGAGTAAATGCATTTTGGGGAACAGAAGAAGGCGGCTTCAAAACAGATCATATGTTGAATGACGGAAACAACCAAGGAAAAGTAACTAAATGGATTGCCCGTATCATAACAAAAGATAGTTCCAAGGAATTACTGAAATTCACCACCCAACAAGGAAGCTCCGCCAATGATTATATAGGAATCAAACCTACAGGAAACGAAGGTAATGTATTAATAGGTATTTACGACGCAACAGCAGGAGAACCTGCTCAAGACGCTAAACCATTATGGAGCTGGCACATTTGGATTACAGATTATAATCCGGGAGGAGATATTAATGGAATAATTCCTGCAATTTCTCAAAACCCTGGAAAAGCAGATGTTACAGGAGGAGCTATCTACCGTTTTGGGGGAATTGATAACAATCAAACGAAAGATGGGTCCACGCAGGCAATGATGGATCGCAACTTAGGCGCACTAAGTGCAACACCAACTGACGGTGCGAAAACGATCGGTATGTATTATCAATGCGGTCGAAAGGATCCGATAATGACTGATTGGAGCCAAATCACTAAGTTAGGAACCAGCTCTTTAGGGGGAGACGTTTACTCCATTCATATCAAAACAGCAAAAGGTCCCGTATCTAAAGAAACAGCTGTGAAAAACCCGGATACCTATTTCTTGGGAGATGCAGACCATTTTACTTATAAAGACTGGTTAATTGAAGGCAGTGGTAGTACAGAATTATGGTACAAAAAGAGTGATGAAAAAACCAAAACACTATACGATCCATGTCCGGCAGGCTGGAGAGTGCCTTATAAAATGAACACTTATGATGAAATAAACGGAGAAGACGTTGACAATGGTATATATCTTTGCCCTAATAATAGTTCCATAAAAATATTTTACCCGTTTGGAGGACATTTAAATGCCATTACCGGTCAATATCCGGGAGGAAGTTTGTTTGAATACAAAACTGCACAAAATGGTTGGCTAGGCAGTTATCCGGACAATCCTAATAATGCCTATAGTTATCATATATTCTCTGCAACATTAGTGGACGAATATGACGGACCATTCTTTCCCATCATGCCTAACAATGCAGACGGCAGATACTTAGGTTATAGCGTACGTTGTGTAAAAGAATAAATCACCAAAGAAAACAGGTACATGAATAAACACATTATTCTATTATTTATCATATTGTGCATTGGCCTTACAAAGGCCAGTGCACAACATAGTATTACCGGTAAGGTGCTAGATGCTACTAACCAGGAGCCTATCCCATTTGCCAGTGTTACTATAAAGAACGTCAAGAGCGGAACAACTACGGACAATAATGGTAATTTTACCTTAAAGGTCAATAATAACGATATTCTTATCGTCAGTTTTATGGGATACGAAACTAAAGAGGTTAACATTGGAACACAAAAGAAAGTAACGATATTATTATCAGAATCTTCTGTTTTATTGGATGCGGTAGTAGTCACCGGGTTTCAGAATCTTAAAAAAACAACCTTTACCGGCTCTTCCGTTAAAATCAAAGCTGATGATATTAATTTGCCCGGTGAAACAGACATAAGCCGTATGCTGGAAGGCAAAGCAGCCGGAGTATCTATTCAGAATGTATCGAGTACCTTTGGTAGTGCCCCCAAAATACGTGTACGTGGTGCCACGTCTATCAATGGAGAAAACAAACCTTTGTGGGTAGTAGATGGAATCGTATTAGAAGATGTGGTAAATGTATCTAACGACCAACTAGCAAGCGGTGACCCTACCACCCTGTTAGGCTCCTCCGTAGCAGGTATCAATACTAACGATATCGAAACAATTGACGTACTAAAAGATGCTGCCGCAACAGCATTATATGGAGCCAGAGCCATGAATGGAGTAGTTGTAATTACGACTAAAAGAGGAAAAGAAGGAAAACCACGTATTCATTATAGCGGAAACTACACAGTACGGACCAAACCACGTTATTCTGAATTCAATATTATGAATTCAGCCGATCAAATGTCTGTGTATGCAGAAATGGAACGAAAAGGCTTATTAACTTCGGACATTGTAAATAACCAGTCTTCCGGTATTTATGGAATCATGTATAATAGAATCAACACATGGGATGAATCAAAGCAACAATACCTTTTAGAGAATACATATGCAGCCCGTCACAACTTTTTAATGGAACACGCAGCAGCTAATACAGACTGGTTTGATCTGCTATTTACTAATTCCATAATGAATGAACATACATTAAGTGTATCAAGTGGTTCACAAAAGTCGAAATCCTACATTTCATTAGGCTTTTTGAACGATCCGGGATGGACTGTTGCCGACAAAGTGAATCGAATCACAATGAACTTCCGAAATGACTACCAGCTAAATGACAAAATCGGATTTAGTTTTCAAACGGTAGGTTCTGTCAGAATGCAGAACGCTCCCGGTTCATTAAGTCGTTCCAGTGACGTTGTAAGCGGTATTTCTTCACGTAATTTTGATATAAATCCGTTCAATTATGCATTAAACACAAGCCGTGCATTACGAGCATACGACTCAAATGGAGAACGGGAATATTATACACTCAACTTTGCCCCATTCAATATTTTAGAAGAACTCGATAATAACTATATTAAATTGAATGTGATAGATTTAAAAGCCCAAGCCGAATTTAACTGGCAAATTTTTAAAGGATTAAAATACAATTTTACCGGAGCTATCCGCTATGTACGTTCAAAGCAAGAGCATGAAATACACGAAAATTCTAATATGGCAAATGCTTATCGTGCAGCTGGCAATTCTACCATTCGAGAAAACAATCCCTACCTCTACAAGGACCCTAGTGATCCGTCAGCCGAACCGATTGTTGTTCTCCCCAAAGGGGGATTCTATAATACTGCCGAAAACTTATTATTAAATTATGATATAAGAAACTCTGTTAGTTTCAGCAAAATATGGAATGAGAAACATGAGTTCAACGCATTATTAGGACAACAAATCAAATATTCCGATAGACAAACGAACAGCAACACCGGCTACGGATTCCAATATGACATGGGAGGCACTGTTAGTATGAACTATCTTATAATGAAACAAATGATCGAGCAAAATTTTGATTATTATTCAAGAGCTTTGACATACGATCGTTTTGCCGCTTTTTATGCAAATGTTGATTACACCTATGACAGACGATATTCCATTTCCGGAACAGTACGGTATGACGGCTCCAACACAATGGCAAATTCCAGTTCAGCCCGCTGGCTGCCTACCTGGAATATCAGTGGGAAATGGAATATAGGTAATGAAGCGTTTATGAAAGATTTTGTCTGGCTGGATGCATTAGCGCTACGTGCCGGCGTTGGATTAACAGCCAGTATGCCTCCATTATCAAATGCAACACCCATTTTTATAAATTCCAATACTACGCGACCAAGTACGGACATCGAATCAGGCATTGAAATTTACACATTAGGTAATTCTGATTTGACATGGGAAAAGAGTTATCAATCTAATTTTGGTTTTGATGCCACTTTCCTTAAAGGAAGACTCGACTTTTCTTTTGACTATTTTATCCGAAACAGTTTCGACTTGTTAAGTGTAATAAAAGTCTCCGGAATTGGAGGAGAAAGATATAAATGGGCCAACAGTGCCGACTTAAGCGCCTCCGGTTTCGATATAACATTGTCAGGAAAACCTATTGTAACAAAAGATTTCATGTGGTCAAGTTCTTTCACTATGGGATATTCCAAAAATGAAATCAAGAATTCAATGCAACAACCACAAATCAACACGTTGGTAGGAATCACAGGAGGAAATAAAAACGGGTATCCGGTGAACGGGCTTTTCTCTATACCATTTGCCGGTCTGAATCCGGAAAATGGTGTACCGATGTTCTATGATGAGAATGGTACTATCACCAGTGATATCAATTTCCAAAGTACTTCAACAGATTACTTAAAATACGAAGGACCGACAGATCCCAAATATACAGGAGGGTTTAACAATTCCTTTACTTGGAAAGGTATCTCATTAGATATTTTCTTCACTTTCCAAGCCGGAAATGTAATCCGATTGAATCCTGTATTTAACAGCAGTTATAATGACTCTCAAGCAACCCCCAAAGAGTTCTTTAACAGATGGGAATTCAGAGGAGATGAGAAGCATACTAATATCCCTGCAATAGCTGATAAAGATCTGATATCAGATTTGAGCAGTACTTATCCTTATTCAGCATACAATTATTCAGATATACGGGTAGCAAAAGGAGATTTCATCCGTCTTAAATCATTATCTGTAGGATATACCATTCCGCAGAAGCTTTTTAAATCGTGGAAGTTGTTCTCTGATATTCGTTTACGAGTAACCGGCAAAAACTTATGGTTACTATACTCTGATAAAAAATTGAATGGACAAGACCCTGAATTTGTCAATACCGGTGGTGTAGCCCAACCGATACAAAAACAAGTTATTTTTTCATTAGATGTCAGTTTCTAAATCATCCTTATACAATGAAGAGAATTAAAATATACTTATATATTGGAATCATGTCCTTTTGTACCAGTTGCTCTGACTTTCTGGACAAAGTACCCGACGAACGTACTCAAATAGATTCTCCGGATAAAGTATCCGCATTACTAGTAAATGCGTATCCTAAAGTTTCTTATGCGGCTATTGTCAATACCCGTTGTGATTACATAACCGACTTCGGAAGTGTTTACTCTGGTGCGCAACCAGGAGCATTATTCAGCTTTATGGGTGAAAATTTCTTATGGAAAGACGTGATAGAAGATGGAAATGATTCCTTCGAAAACTTCTGGACAGGATGCTATGCAGCTATTGCAGTATCTAACCAGGCGCTTGTTTCTATCGACGAGTTAGGAACACCTTCAAGCACAATCAATCAAAAGGGAGAAGCACTCATGACCAGAGCCTTCTCACATTTTTGTCTTGCTTCACTCTTTGCCCAACAATATGACGAATCGACTGCATCGTTATATCCGGGTATTCCTTATGTAGAGAAACCAGAAACACAGCCAGTAGAACAATATGACCGGGAGACAGTGGCAGACACTTATAGAAAAATCACACAAGATTTTGAGGACAGTTATCCTCTTATGACGGATGGAAGCATTTATACAGCTCCCAAATATCATTTCAATAAGAAATCAGCTGCCGCCTTTGGTACCCGTCTTTATCTATTAATGAAACAATATGATAAGGTACTTGAATATGCCAATCAACTCATTTCCATACCGTCACAATTTGAAACATTGACGGATAGTAAAGGAGAACCTCTTAAAAATCAAGATGGTACACCGCAACAATATATCTCAAAAGATGATCCTGCATTTTCGTTTGTAAGCAACAACTTTCATCCTTTTGCAACAACTTACATGGATGCAAGCGGATATATTGAAATGCGTTCGTATTTCTGCAGTTCTTCCACCAATGCCAATTTATTGATTACAGAAGCATTGTCTTCAATCGCCTGGGGAGAATTACCCTTCTATTCAAGATATGGTTTATCTTCTACTGACATTGGCAAGACAATCAATGCAGATAATGTTACAAATGGTATGTGGGCTATTCCCTATTACGGTACATCCAATTTCTACTTCATACCTAAATTTACCCAATTTACTAAACAAGAATCTTTAGACGCATCCAACTTTTTGCCGTATGCCAATATTCCTGTTTTGAGAATGGAAGAAGTGTTATTAAACCGTGCAGAAGCCTACCTAATGCTTAACCAATATGACAAAGCTATCGCTGATCTAAATTTATATGCCAGCCAACGTTTTGTTATAGCAAGAAGCCCGGCATCAAGCAGATATTATGATTCTAAAGAATTATGTATTACACGCGATAAGATACTCAATTTCTATAAAACCAAACTTAATAATACTGATCACTTCATCAATAAGTACAATCAGACAGACTCTTGGAGTGATTTGAAAAAAGGTATCCTACTTGCAATACTTGATTTCAGAAGTATAGAGTTTTATAATGAAGGACTTAGATGGTATGATATTGTACGCTGGAATATCCCCGTCACCCATACCCAAGCTAACGGCAGCAAGTCCAGCTTAATGCCGGACGACGACCGAAGGGTACTACAAATTCCGGAAATGGCAACTATTTCGGGAATAAAACTTAATCCAAGAAATAACGTAAATAATACATGGGAATAAAATGAAAACAACAAATCACATTGCCAAATGGATACAAGCATATTTCATGCTACTATTCTGCATTAGTACTGTTATTTTCACTGCCTGTAATGAGGACAAACTCAATCTTGACCAAGAGATTTATGGATTGGGTGGAAATGACGAGCAAAAAAATGAACTGGATAAATGGTTATATGAAAACTATACCCAAGCTTACAATATCGAAGTGAAATATAAATGGAACAGTTATGAACTGAACACTACCGCCCAACTAGTCCCCATTATGGAACGCTTCGTAAAACCTTCTATGGATATGATTCAACGAGTGTGGTTTGAGCCTTATAAACAATTGGCAGGAGATAAATTTCTTAGAGAAATGACACCTAAGAAAATCATTTTGGTAGGTAGCCCGGAATATAATGCAGATGGCAGTCAAGTATTAGGACAGGCTGAAGGCGCTCGTAAAATTACACTATTTGATGGTAATAGCTACAATCCGAGTGATGCAGACTGGATACGTTCTATCATGCATACCATTGAACACGAATTCGCTCATATTCTCCATCAAACCAAAATGTATGATTCCAGTTTCAAAGATATATCCGCCGGAGATTATAATCCGACAGGATGGACTTCTGAAACGGAAGTAAGCGCATTACTTGCCGGATTCTATTCCGCATACGCAATGCCGGGAGTTGATGAAGATTTCGTTGAAGTGGCATCATTAATTATGGTGTATGGAAAAGAATGGCGTGACTATCGAATTAATTTGCTCAAAAGTTTAACAACGTCTCCTCCTTCAGAGGGAGAAACAGCAGAAGAAACAGCACAGCGTATAACCCTTGCCAATCAGGCACAAACGGCTTTAACCAGATTACTGGCTAAAGAAGAAATTGTGATCAATTACTTTAAAAATGTATGGAACGTACAGTTTTATGACGACGCAATGGGAAATAAAGGATTAGTATCTTTAGTACAAGATGCTATTAATCAAATTGTAAATGAAAACACTCCAGAATAAATAATTATGAAAATAGTTTATACATATTATCTTCTAACCTGTGTAGCATTGTGCAGTATATTTTCATCTTGCAATAATGAAACCGACATTTATATGGAAAACCCGGATAAACGGATTCAAACTAAAATGCAGGAATATACTGATATACTCACAGGAGCTCCCGATGGATGGATTGCAGAAATAAATACCCAATTAGGAGGTATTCACACCTTATGGATGCAATTCACTGCAGACAATCGAGTATCTATGATGTTCGATTATGTAGAATATTACCGCGACTTGAAAGCAAGTCCGTTTGAAAGTAGCTATATACTCAAGCCACTACAAGGACCAACTATATCATTTGATACGTACTCTTTCTTATCTATCTTTGCAGATCCCAACCAGCTGATGAATGGTGCAGGACAAGCAGGAACCGGATTAGGAGCAGACTACGAATACGAGATTATATCCTACAAAAACGATCAGTTTCTCCTAAAAGGAAGAAAAAACAAAATGGAAGCTACACTGACTAAAGCTACCAATGAGGAAAGAGAGGCCATCAAAAATGGCGCCTTAATGGAAAATCAGGATCAGGCTCCTATCTATCAAAAAAAATACTTCACTTTCAGTTATAAAGGACAAGCGTATGATTTTGTATCTAATGGTAGAAAAACAGGTTTCTTATCCGCTAACAATGGAAATCCGACCCTACAAATAGAAGGTTCTAAAATAGACCTGAACGGAAATATCGTAATGATGAACCCGTTAATCCTTAATGGTTACGAAATTTATCAGTTCAACAAGACATCCACCGGATACACTACACAAGTAGGCAATGATATACTTGAAATTAAAGGAGGTACTACACCAATTGTTCCTCTATTCAATGCACCTCCAGGAGCAATTCATCAGACAATGGTAGTGTACAACGATATGCAAAATCAATGGTCATCCGAATATTTTGATAAACATAAAGCTGCTGTTTCGAATTTATTTGCATTCACTCAAACTCAATTCTATATTGTGTATGTTGCCATACACATGTACACAGACGGAAGTATAGTGGAGATTGGTTATAAAATATATCAAAACGGTTCATTAGGAGCCGATACTTACGGATTCTATTATACATTCAACTATCAGAAGAATTCAGATGGTTCTATCACTTTTGGAGATTATACACCGTTCGATACAAGCAATCCTAATCACGAAGAGTTCGACAAATGTCTGTCACCTATTTTAGATGGTTACTTTAAAAAACACAAATTCTTCATTAAAAGCTGGCCGGCTTTGTACAACAATTCCAGCCAATATGTGATGTCCTCGCTAATTCCTGCAGAAGATAAGACACTTGGTGTCATGGTAGGCGTACCTATGACGTTCTAAAGTTTACTTTACATTTATAGGGATGCCTGAAAACGGCATCCCTTACTCATTAAATAGATATAAGAAAGAAGTATTTGTTTTCCAACCAATGTATATAATCTAAAAATGCCTATCTTTGCAGTCAGATTATCGATAACTAAATAAAAACGAAATAGATAAATGGCATTGCAATGTGGTATTGTAGGACTACCGAACGTGGGTAAGTCGACACTTTTCAACTGTTTGTCGAATGCGAAAGCACAGGCGGCAAATTTCCCTTTCTGTACAATTGAACCCAATGTAGGTGTAATCACTGTTCCTGACGAACGTCTGAACGCACTCGCTGAATTGGTGCACCCTCAACGAATTGTTCCTACAACTGTAGAAATCGTAGATATCGCCGGACTGGTGAAAGGCGCAAGCAAAGGTGAAGGACTAGGAAACAAGTTCCTTGCCAATATCCGTGAGACAGACGCAATTATCCACGTACTCCGTTGCTTCGATGACGACAATGTGACACACGTAGACGGAAGCGTAAATCCCGTCCGCGACAAAGAAATCATTGACTACGAACTTCAATTGAAAGACCTGGAAACCATCGAAAGCCGTATCCAGAAAGTACAGAAACAAGCACAGACGGGCGGAGACAAAGCTGCAAAGTTAGCTTACGATGTACTCGTTCAATATAAAGACGCACTGGAACAGGGAAAATCTGCACGTACAGTGACTTTTGAAACAAAAGACGAACAAAAGATAGCTCACGAACTGTTCTTATTGACCAGCAAACCGGTAATGTATGTTTGCAATGTTGATGAAGCAAGCGCAGTAAACGGAAATAAATACGTAGATATGGTACGCGAAGCCGTAAAAGACGAGAATGCTCAAATCCTGATTGTCGCAGCCAAAACAGAAGCGGACATCGCCGAACTGGAAACGTACGAAGACCGTCAAATGTTCCTTGCCGAAGTAGGCTTGGAAGAATCGGGCGTAGCACGTCTTATCAAATCTGCTTACAAACTCCTGAATCTCGAAACATATTTCACTGCCGGTGTACAAGAAGTACGTGCCTGGACATACGAAAAAGGATGGAAAGCTCCACAATGTGCCGGAGTGATCCACACCGATTTTGAAAAAGGCTTTATCCGTGCCGAAGTTATCAAATACGATGATTATATCAAATACGGCTCGGAAGCAGCTGTGAAAGAAGCCGGAAAACTGGGTGTGGAAGGAAAAGAATATGTGGTGCAGGATGGCGACATCATGCATTTCCGTTTCAACGTGTGATTATCGGTTACCACCGACGACTTATTAATTACTAATTCGCTAACAATATGAAATATCTCATTGCAGGAACGGGAGGTGTAGGCGGCAGTATCGCAGGATTCTTGTCGCTGGCAGGCAAAGATGTAACCTGTATTGCCCGTGGAGCTCATTTGCAGTCGATTCAAACGAACGGTTTGAAACTGAAATCGGATTTGAAGGGCGAACATACGCTCCGGATTCCGGCTACTACCGCTGAAGAATTCAATGGAAAAGCAGATGTGATATTTGTATGCGTAAAAGGTTATTCGGTCGATTCTATCGTAGAACTGATTAAAAGGGCAGCACACAAAGACACGGTTGTCATCCCTATCCTGAATGTGTACGGCACAGGACCACGCATACAAAAGTTGGTACCGGAAGTCACTGTCCTCGACGGCTGCATCTATATCGTAGGTTTCGTATCCGGCACAGGAGAAATCACCCAAATGGGAAAGATATTCCGGTTGGTATACGGCGCTCATCACGGCACAGTTGTAAAACCGGGATTGCTGGAAGCCATCCAACAAGACTTGCAGGAAGCAGGCATAAAGGTAGACCTGTCACCGGACATCAACCGGGATACGTTTATCAAATGGTCGTTTATCTCTGCAATGGCTGTGACAGGTGCTTACTACGACGTTCCGATGGGAGAAGTACAGAAACCGGGAAAGATACGGGATACATTTATCGGACTTTCTACGGAAAGCGCTGCCTTAGGAAAGAAACTGGGCGTCGAATTTCCCGAAGACCCAGTCAGCTACAACCTAAAAGTGATTGACAAGCTCGATCCCGAAAGTACCGCTTCTATGCAAAAAGACCTGGCACGCGGACACGACTCGGAAATACAAGGATTGCTCTTCGACATGATTGCAGCAGCCGAAGAACAGGGAATAGATATACCGACCTACCGGATGGTTGCGGAGAAATTCAAAGAATCTAATCATTAACATTAATCCAATATAGAATGAATACCATGCTATTATCCATCAACTGGAACCCGAATCCCGAACTATTCAACCTGTTCGGCATTTCTATCCGTTATTACGGATTACTGTGGGCAGTAGGAATATTCTTTGCTTATGTGGTTGTTCACTACCAGTACCGGGATAAAAAGATAGAGGAAAAGAAGTTTGACCCGCTTTTCTTTTACTGTTTCTTTGGTATTCTAATCGGTGCCCGCCTAGGACACTGCCTGTTCTATGACCCGGGATACTACCTGTCTCATTTTTGGGAAATGATTCTTCCTATCAAGTTCATGCCGGACGGAAACTGGAAATTTACCGGATATGAAGGACTTGCCAGCCACGGCGGTACATTAGGACTGATAATCGCCCTTTGGCTGTATTGCCGCAAGACGAAGCTCCATTATATGGACGTGCTGGATATGATTGCCGTAGCTACTCCAATCACCGCCTGCTTCATCCGCCTTGCCAACCTGATGAACTCCGAAATCATCGGCAAACCGTCTGATGTGCCCTGGGCATTCGTTTTCGAACGTGTAGATATGCTCCCCCGTCATCCGGGACAGCTCTACGAAGCCATCGCTTATCTTATCCTGTTCTTCATCATGCTTTACCTGTATAAGAATTACAGCAAGAAACTGCATCGCGGCTTCTTCTTCGGGCTCTGCCTGACTTACATCTTCACCTTCCGCTTTTTCATCGAATTCCTAAAAGAAAATCAGGAAGATTTTGAAAACAGCATGATGTTCAATATGGGACAATGGTTAAGCGTTCCGTTTATCATAATAGGTGTCTATTTCATGTTCTTCTATGACAAGAAGAAAAATAAAATAGCCTAAATCAAAAAAAGAGGGATTAGCGGTTCAAACATCACTAATCCCTCTTTCTTATCAATAAAACAAATGCCATTTCCCTAATGTCAGGACAACAATCGAAAACATATCCTAAGACATTATATACATTTTCAGCTTATTTCCCCCTGACTATCTTCTTAATATCATTCAGTTTATTCAGCGCTTCAATAGGAGTAAGATTATTCACATCAAGATTCAATATCTCATCGCGAATCTGACAGAGAATCGGATCGTCCAACTGGAAGAAGCTTAACTGCATACCTCCACGATTCTCGCTCACTTCTGCCAACGGTTTACCTGCTATGCCCTGTTGGCGATTATCAGATTCAAGCTGTTTCAATATCTCATTTGCACGTTTCACAATGCTTTTCGGCATACCGGCCATCTTTGCCACATGAATACCGAAAGAGTGTTCACTACCGCCACGTTCCAGTTTACGAAGGAAGATTACTTTATTATCAACTTCTTTCACCGATACATTATAATTCTTGATGCGCTTGAAAGATTTCTCCATCTCATTCAATTCATGATAATGCGTAGCAAATAATGTACGTGCTTTTGCTTTCGGATGTTCATGGATATACTCTACAATTGCCCAGGCAATGGAAATACCATCATAAGTAGAAGTACCACGACCCAATTCGTCAAACAATACCAGACTCCGGGAAGAAACATTATTCAGGATATCAGCCGCTTCATTCATCTCTACCATAAATGTAGATTCACCGACTGATATATTATCGCTCGCTCCTACACGGGTAAATATCTTATCAACTAAACCGATATGCGCACTTTCCGCAGGAACAAACGAGCCGATTTGAGCCAATAGCGTAATCAACGCCGTCTGACGCAAGAGTGCCGACTTACCGGCCATGTTCGGACCTGTAATAATAATAATCTGCTGTGTATCGCTGTCCAGCATTACATCATTGGCAATATACTTCTCACCTATCGGAAGTTGTTTTTCTATTACCGGGTGACGTCCCTGACGAATATCCAATACGTCATTATCCTCAATAATCGGACGGATATAACGATTCTCACGAGCCACATTGGCAAATGACAACAGACAGTCCAGACGTGCAATCTGATTCGCATTAATCTGTATCTGTGGAATAAACTCCATCAATGCCTGTACTAAGTCCGTATATAGCTGCGTTTCCAGAATCAGAATCTTATCTTCCGCTCCCAAAATCTTTTCTTCATATTCCTTTAGTTCCTGCGTGATATAACGTTCCGCATTAACCAGCGTCTGTTTACGAATCCACTCTTTAGGAACTTTATCTTTATGGACATTACGGACTTCGATATAGTAACCGAATACGTTATTATAAGCCACTTTCAAACTCGGAATACCCGTCTCCTCGCTCTCTCGTTGCTGTATTTTTAGCAGATAATCTTTTCCTGAATAAGAAATTTGCCGCAATTCATCCAAGTCTGCGTTCACACCATCTTGAATCACTCCACCTTTATTTATCAGTAAAGGAGGATCATTTTTTATCTCTTTGGCAATCCGGTCACGAATAGAAATACAAAGATTCAACTGTTCGCCAATACGATTCAAACTCGCATTATCGGCTTCCATACATGCTTGTTTTATCGGTTCAATAGCTTGTAAAGCTACCTTCAACTGAACGACTTCACGGGGCGACACACGTCCTACAGCCACTTTGGAAATAATACGTTCCAAATCTCCTATTAAATGCAACTGTTCTTCAATCAGTTCCTTAAAATCAGGTTGGCGGAAGAAATATTCCACTACATTCAAGCGTTCATTGATCGGTTTCTCATCCTTTAAGGGAAAAACCATCCAGCGTTTCAACAGACGAGCTCCCATCGGGCTGATCGTTCTGTCGATCACATTGAGCAGGCTACTTCCGCCATCATTCATATTACCAATCAACTCAAGGCTACGCACCGTAAACTTATCCAGACGGACGTATTTATCTTCTTCAATACGCGCCAATGAAGTGATGTGACCAATCTGCGTATGCTGCGTCATTGTCAAATACTGCAAAATAGCACCGGAAGCAATGATGCCATTCTTCAAATGCTCCACTCCGAAACCTTTCAGATTCTTCGTTTCAAAGTGTTTCAGCAGTTTCTCACGGGCAGTCGTTTCTGTAAATACCCAGTCGTCCAGCTCGAACGTGAAGAACTTGTTACCGAAATTACCTTCAAACATCAGGCGTTTGCCACGTTCAAAAAGAATCTCTTTAGGGGCAAAGTTATTCAACAACTTGTCTATATAATCAAAAGGTCCTTCTGCAGTAAGGAATTCACCGGTAGAAATATCGAGAAAGGCAACTCCACAGGAAGCCTTTCCGAAATGAACGGCAGCCAGAAAGTTATTCTCTTTATAGTTCAGTACATTATCATTGATAG
>DXOJ01000244.1 GCA_019412865.1 Bacteroides sp.
TTCTATTAAAATTAAACTAAAATTGATGCAAAAATAAGATTAATTAATTACTAATACGGTCTTTATTTGTCATATAAACATTGCAATTAGCAGGATTTAACTTTTAAAAGGTCATGTGGAGACTTATTCTCAAGCCTGATTTGTCAATCCCGGGAGAATCACGATAAGTGAGTCTCCAGACATAGTCTAAACGTAACACCTTGAAAATGTTTTCGATACCGACACCCGCCTCCACGTAAGGTGTTTTTCCCATTGTTTGCGTGTTTTCTATCGGAAAAGCGAACAAACCGTCACTCAAAGCAGGGTTGTTTTTGTCGCTCAAATGTCCATATAGACCCCGACAGGAAACTATTTCCCTCCATTTGAGTTTTTTCAACAACGGAACGCGGTTGAACAGCCATCCGTTGAGGAAATACGTAACATCCCACGAGAAATATTCATCGTTCATGAACTCCATCGCATTCATCAACGAGTAGGATTCGGGTTGGATGGTATAAGAAAGGTTGGCATTAGGCATGATTAGCAACGGAAAAGGAACTTTGTCCCACACTTTTCCGGCTTTCAGGATAATATCCGTATAGCCGAATGCGGAAAACCAGAAGCGTTTCTGAATACCGGCCTCGGTATGATTGTAGGTGTAATCGCTACCCAACACGCCTTTTCCGGCAAGGGTATGAGACAGGGTAAACACCGGTGCATCCAATGACACAGGGAAACGGTTCCATTGGGTCTGGAAGAATTTCTCGTTCGGAGCATAACGCAGTTTTAACTCTGCCGCACTGATAGAGAAATCTTTGACCGGAGTGTATGCATCTCCTTCCTTTTTTAAGAAAGGGATCAGGTAGGAGGACTCATCTTTTCGTGTACGTGCCGTTAACTGGAAAGAAAAGCCGGAGTAGAATTCATTGATATAGGTCATCTCCGCTTGCCGGAAATAGCCGATACGGTCGTCTTTCTCACGTTTCAAGGCTAGGAACACGTTGTCTTTGCTTGTGTACAGGTAGTTTTGTCCGTACTGGTTCACATCTGATTCGTAACGCAATTTCAGAGAATGGATGGGAAATTCATTGGCGTATTCTTTTTTCTTCTTGAACGAATATTCCAGTTCCGCCAATCCTTTCACTCTTTCATCTTTAAAACCGTAAGCCACATATCCTTTGCCAAACAGGTGCGGATTGAGCCAGGCGGTTGTCATACCTCCGGCACGGATGCGGGGACCTTCCAATGTATTGCCGCTGATGGTTGCATTCATCGGGCCGATATAGAAAAGGGGGGCTTCTTTGGAGGTAGGGATATATCCCGTAAAGAGAATGGAAAGCACTTTTTCCGTCCAGTAATATACCGGATAGCTGCGTAATTGTGTCATCAGGCGGTCTACCGAGTTCTCCTGTTGGGAGATGGCGGCTTGCGGACGGTTCTCCGCCCAGAATGTTTCGGGGCGAGACAAGGCTTCGGTTTCTTCGATGATGCGTTCGGGCTTGGTGAAAGCTTTATCGGCTTCAGCAGTCGGGGTAAAGGTATAGTTGCTGTAATCTGCCACACGGCGGGCAAAAATACCATCCTGCCCTTCGGTCAGTTTAAACTCAACAGTGATGCTTTCGTGGTCGAGCAAGCGGGTACCGTCTTCGGCACGCTTGAATTCCTGCTCGAGCAACATATAATCCACAAAGTTCAGGTTTATCTTTTTGGGGAAGTTGAATACGGCACGTTTGACAAAATAAGTAGAGTCGAGCACCACATAGAGATGTCCGTTGAAACCGAAAGACTCGGAATTGAATGGTGTAAAAGCTAGGTCTACACAGGGTTCTCCGGCAATCTGTAAGGTATCCATCAGGTAATATTTATAGAAGCCTGTGCCGATACGGGACAATGGACTGACAAACTTATTCGTGAACAAGGAAATATTATTTTCGTAGATGTCCACGTCTTTAAAGACTTCATTGATGGCAGCCTGCATCCCCTGTTTGGAGAGAAATTCATCGACACCGGCCTGTTTACGCCCTTTCACCCATTGCTTCTCGGAACGGGGAGATTTCCTGTAATAGTCTGTGGCAAGCAGTTCGCGGGCTGATACTGTCAGAATCGGTTTACCGGTGACGGCAGAAGTGTCTACGTATTCGGTAAGGAAATCAAATTTGCGATATAGCCATTTCTTCTGTTTCTCTTCATCGAAATTGTTCAATGCGAAAGTGGTCTTTTCATAACGTTCGCGTTGCCAGAAGTCTTTTTCGTAGGGGGAATGGTTGTCACGGCTTTCAATCATGCGGCGCACAAACTCTACGGCCGGATTATCTTTCTTCCGGTAGTGCTCGCGCTTAGGTTTTACCACTACTTCGCCGAGGGCATATTCGGTAGGCGAAAGCGTCACTTTATACGATGCGTTACGGGCAGGACGGATGGAACGGATATAGTCATTATAACCGATTACAGAGATGACAAGCACTGCTTCGGAACGGTTGGTTTTGAAATAGAAACGTCCGTCGCTTCCGGTAGTAGTTCCTTCTGTCGTGTCTTTTAAGCGTACAGATGCATAAGGCAAAGGCTCTTTGGTCAGAGAATCAGTCACCACCCCTTGTACCACATACTGCGCACTTAGCGGAATACTGATAGCCAATAAAAGAAAGAGCGTCAATGTGCCTTTTTTCATTAATCTCATACCTTAAATCCTATTGAATTGAGCGGGGCAAAGGTATGAGTGATTTTAAGACAAAAAAAGGTCTATTTGATGGAAGAAATGTTCTTATTTGACACAATTAGGGGAAAATAATGCGGAATCGGGTCAGGCCGTCGGCATAGGTTCGCAAAGAGAATGTGCATCCATGGCGCATCAGGACTTCACGAATAAAGATAAGTCCGATTCCCTGGCCGTTCGGTTTGGTGGAGAAGAAAGGGCTGAACAGTTTAGCTTCTGTTTCCTTGCTGATTCCCTGGCCGTTATCTATCACTTCAACAGTGGCGGGAGAGATAGTACGGACTATTATTTCTCCATCGGCTTCAATGCTCTCCGCTGCATTTTTGATAATGTTTACGAGTACTTGTTCAAACAGAGCAGCATCCAGCATAACGTCTTTCAGGCTTTCATCTATTTCCATGCGAAGGGTGATATGACGGTCATTACACATTCCTTCCATAAAGCGTTTGCAGGTGAAAACCAAATCATTTAGATTGACAGAAGAAAGTGTCGGTTCGGGGATTTTCACAACGTCGGCAAAACGGGTGATGAAACGACTCATCGAGAAACAACGGTCGGTACACACACGCATCACGTCGCAAATGTCATCCATTCCTTCTTCGCTGGAAAGGGCTTGTTCTACCGTATCCAGTGTAGAAGTGATGCCGGCAGTCGTATTGTTCACTTCATGAGCAATCATGCGGATTACTTTCTCATAGGCTTTCTTTTCCGCTTTCATCACTTCGTCGGTAAGGGTTTCCACCAAATAGAAAGGGTGCTGGAATCCACGATCGATGAAAGAGGAATGAGTGCACCGGTAGATATTCGAGTCGTTCAGACGGACGGTAACCGTCTCTCCTTTCGGAAGGCTGGACAGTTCCACCGCCAACGGAGAATCAATCTCTTTCATCTTCTTGCCTTGTACATCTTCCAGACGAACGCCCAGCATCTTCAAAGCCATCGGGTTCAGTTCCGCAAGGTCTTCATCAAGGGAGGTGATGATAACTCCCATTGGAGAAGCCTTAATCAGCAGATCAAGAAAGTTATTCTGCTCACGCAAGCGAAGACGTTCATTCTTGAGCTGTTCCATCATGCGGTTGAAGATATTCACCACACGATCGGCTTCATATTGTCCTACAGGACTAAGACGGCTACTGAAATCCTGCTCACGCAGCAGTTCCATACCGCTTCCGATAGTATTCAACGGTTTCACTATCTTACGATAGAAGAATGTCAGATAAAGCAGGATAAAAAGCACCAGCCCCTCTCCTATGTAGAAAAAGAGCGCGTTCATCTGACTGGAGAGATAGAGCAATATACTACCCAATGCCAACAACAGAATGACAAGTATGTAAAAAAGTCCTTTTATACGCACGTTTATCTGTAATTAACGGTTTGTTTTTATACTGTAATATTATATTTTTCGAGGCGTCGGTAAAGGGCGGCACGACTGATGCCTAATGCCGTAGCTACCTGGCTAAGGTTTCCTTTGCAGCGTTCCAAAGCCTGAAGAATGGTCTGACGTTCTATTTCGTCTAAAGTCATGCCTGCGAGTGCTGCACCTTCGGCTACTCTTGCATCATCGTGGCGGATGTACTGGGCGTCAAAATCGGAAGCATCGAGAAGCCGTTTACCACTTACCAAAATGGTGCGTTCCACCAGATTCTTCAATTCACGGATATTCCCCGGATAAGGTAAACGGCTCAAGAATTGCAGGGCATCGGCAGCAAACTCCGTACGGGGCAATCCATTGGTTACAGCCTGGCGGTCGGCAAAATGACGTGCCAGCAAAGGAATATCTTCACGACGTTCGCGCAAAGCCGGCAGTTTCACCGTTATCAGATTGATACGATAGAACAGGTCTTCACGGAAAGTACGTTCGCCCACCATCTTACGCAAATCGGCATTGGTGGCTGATACCACCCGGATATCTGTCTTGCGGGGACGGCTGTCACCGAGCACTTCAAATGTTTGATCCTGCAATACGCGTAATAACTTCACCTGACACGAAGGATCGAGATCACCGATCTCATCCAGAAAAATCGTTCCTTTGTTTGCCATCTCGAAACGTCCGATACGATCTGCGGAAGCATCGGTAAAAGCTCCTTTCTTATGCCCGAACATTTCACTTTCAAACAAGCTTTGGGAAATCCCTCCGAGGTTCACTTTCACAAAAGGATATTTGGCACGCTGACTGTTGATATGAATGGCTTCGGCTATCAGCTCCTTACCAGTTCCGCTTTCTCCTGTTATCAGTACAGAAGCATTGGTCTTTGCTATGCGGGCAATCGTGTTCAACACATCCATTAATCCCTGGCTACGCCCGATGATGTGGCTGCGGTCGAAAGACTCGCTCTGTTCCTGGGTTGTCTCCTGTGAAGTGCCGGAAAGTTCGAGTGCTGTTTCGATGCGTTGCAACAAGGCGGCATTATTCCATGGCTTCGTAATGAAGTCAAAGGCTCCTGCCTGCATTCCTTGCACGGCAAGTTGGATACTTCCCCAAGCGGTCATTAAGATCACTGGCACTTCGGGACGGAATATTTTTACTTGTTTGAGCAGGGTTAAACCTTCCTCACCCGTTGTGGAAAGAGTGAAGTTCATATCCATCAAAATCAAATCCGGTGCTACGGAACGTACCACTTCCATTGCTTCCCGTGGACCGGGAACGGTCTGTGCTTCGTAGCCTGCCCGCTTCAACATGAAGCTAAGCGAAGAACGCACTGCGCTGTCGTCGTCAATTATCAGAATCATAGTTTATGTTTCTTTTTAATCAAAGGTATTGTTTTACTGCTATGACTGTACAAAGCTACAAAAAAATAGCAACCGACATCACTCTTCTCTTTTTTTATTGCCGGATGATTTCATCAAAATCAACTTCAAGTTCGGTATTGGTACGAAAATCCCATAACGTCAGACTGCGAATCTGATAATAGTAATACCAATAATAATAAAGTTCGGAAATATGTTTCTGTCTTGCATCATCTTTAGAGTTCTGCGCATCATTTAAATCCAAGGTATTGATTTTACCTATCAGGAAAGTTTCAATACTCGTTTTATATCGTTTCTGGGCTATCGCATCGGCTTCCTTGGCTATATCCAATTGTTGTGCCTGATTATTGAAATGCTCCACTAACAGGAAAATATCCTGATTGAAGTTTATCTGTTCCTGACGAATCTTTGAAAGCACTACATCCCGGTTGCTCTTGGCTACCCGGACTTTTCCACGACGTTTTCCCCAATCGAGAATCGGAATCTTAACACCTACCTGAACAATCTGATTATCCTGCAAGTTACGGTAAACGGCAGGGAAGTTCCGGTTCTCGCCGGTATATCCGACGCTTGCAAACAAATCGACGCTACGCAGATTTCCGCGTGCGGTGGCTACTTCATAATCAGCTTCCAACTGGCGGCGACGGATATTCTGTGCAAACGAGTTACGTTCCAATGCTTTATTTAAAACCAGATTGTACTCCATCTTCGGACGATCCACCGCTTCGGGGAGAACAGGGCTTAATATTTCATCTTCTCCCACTCCTAGAAAAGCACGGAGCTGGAACATCTTGGCATTGAGGTCACTCTCCGCCTCCGTTAACGCTGCTTTCGCATTCAAGGAGGAAAGTTTGAGCTGTAAGAGTTCATTCTCGGAAATCTGTCCCATTTTACGTTTGGCAAGAGCCACTTCATAAAGGTGGTCGGCGTTTGTCTGGTTCTGTTTCGCTGTGCCAAGATTTTCTTTTGCCAACAAAAGATTAAAATAATAAGTAATGGCACGCATCGTCACTTCTTCGGTAGCAGTGATAAAAGCTGCTTTCGCTTCGGCAGAACGAACCGGTTCGATTCGTCTGTTCCATTTTATATTATTCACTCCAAAGATGGGTTGCGTGAGTTGTAAGGTGACAGGGACAGACATAAAGTGGCGGTTGCCCCCGGCTCCCAATTGTTTGATATAGTCGAGAGAGGAAGTAAGCGAGAGTTTACCACCGGTAAGCCAGATATTCTGGTCGATGGAAAGATCGCCGGTAAGCCCCAATGTGTTATTACGGACGAAACCATAAGAACCATCCGAATTTTGATAAGAACTATATGATTTGTTATAATTGGGCAGGGTTCCGGTCAGGTTGACTTCCGGCAAAAGATCGGCACGAAAGGTGCGAAATTCCCAATAGGCCGTTTTCAATTCATTCAGGGCAACAGCGGCGTCAACAGATTGAGCACGCGCCATAGCAATAGCTTCATTCAAGGTTATTTCCCTTTCTTTCTGTGCCGACAATGCCAACGGCAAGCAAACGGCAGCAAGAGCAAACAATATACTTTTCTTTTTCATTATGCACAGTATTTTCCACTAAGAGGGGATCAAACGATGTGCCAAAAAAGTAACGTTTTTATTATCAACAGATTATAAAATAAGAAAAGTGTTCATTTTCGAACACTATGCCCAAAAATGAACGTTCGATTATTCGCAGTAGTTAGGAAGACGCACAGTGAAACGAGTGCCTTTGCCGACTTCGGAGGTGACGGAGATTGTACCATTCAGACGTTCGATAATGGTCTGACAAATACTTAATCCCAAACCTGCCCCTTGTGTGAAATTATCAACTTTATAGAATCGTTCGAATATATGACGAATACCTTCCTCTGAAATACCGACTCCGGTATCCTCCACAAAGACACGGGTGTATCCGGGAATTTCATCATCCTCATAGCCAAAAGTAATGAAACCGCTACTTGTAAATTTAGCAGCGTTATTAATCAGGTTATTCACTACTTGCTGTAAACGTACATTATCCGTTGTGAGATATTTTTTATCACTTTCGGGCATACGTAACACCAACTCTACTCCTGGTGGCATATTCAGGCGTTGAGAATCATGAACGGTCTTTAATAACAGCGGCAGGTTATGTTCTGCGAACATAAATTCCATGGTTCCCGATTCAATACGTGACAAATCAAGAATATCATTAATCAAAGCCAGCAACAGGCCGCAATTTTTATTAATAGTTCCGATAAACTGGGCAATCTCTTCTCCTGTAAAACCACTAGTATCGCTTAGCAAATCGGAGAAACCTACAATCGCATTCAACGGAGTCCGAATCTCATGGCTCATGTTGGCAAGGAACGCCGATTTCAGTTTGTCAGCCTGAAGGGCTTTATCACGTGCTTCCCTCATCTCCTGCTCGGCAGTCTTATATCGCTGGATACTCTGACAAACACCTAATATGTTGTACAATGAATCTTGTGTCAACCCCGTGATTACGGAAGAACGATATTCCCACCATTCATACTCTCCGTTGACATTCCGCTGACGGAAGTTCAAACGGGTATTAGAATCCTCTCCCGTCAATGCTCTATCAAACAGGGGACTTATTTCTTTCAAATCTTCAGGATGGATAGAGCGATCCATTTCGTCACGAGAGATCGTAGTTACCGATTCATCATATCCGAGACGCTTCAGGAAACCTTGCGGGAAAATGAAACAGTTCGTTTCCATATCAAACTGCCATGGATATATGGAGCTTTCGTCTACTGCCATATCAAAGAAACGCTTCTGCATTTCTTCATTCGAAATATTCCGTGCGGAAAGTGCCATACCAGTAATCGTATCCTTTGAACGGATCGGGACTATTTCCCCCGACACCGGGAAATATTTATCACTATGCACTTCTTTCATGAAAGCTCCCTGGGGTATCTTCACACTTTCTCCTTTAGCAGCTACCTGCTTCAGCATAGAATGAAGAATGTCCTGACCGTTATAATATACTTTGAAGATGCTACCTGCCATCATTCCTTCATAAAAACGCCCACCTGACTCATACGGCAAGTGAAGCATTTGTAATAAGGAGCGATTTGTAAAATGAATGTGTAAATCGGTATCATACGTTATCACACCATCGCGGATAGAATGAAATACATTATCAAACTCATTACGCTGTTCCACAAGCTTATTCTGCACGAGCAAACGGGTCTGTGCCTGAATCCGTCGTTTGGATTCACGCCGGTTAGCACGCATCAACCACACGATAGAAGCTATCAGCAATGCCAGGATAGATGGATAGAGCAGTATAAAAAGGTATTTATATTTCTCCCAATACGGTTCGTTGACGATGGTTCCGCTAGAGGATACTTTATCAGAGGCAATATGAAAATAATCCAACTGTTTATAGTCATAGATGAATCCCTGCGTGATTTCTGTCACTCCTATCTCTTGGGGAGATGTACCTTTTAAGACTAAAGCAGCCCTTTGAGCTGCCGATAACGCTGAAGCATAACTGTCGGAATCGTATGCACAGAATACGCCATTAGTTAACCCCACATTCTGACTCGAAAATACAGGAGCTTTTGAGTTTTTGCCAACGAATGAAAGGAAAGGCGACCATTTAGGAGCAACCACCAGACGTTCGTAGCTGTTACGAGGGTAACAAATAGCAGCAATGATGTGACTCGTTGTATGATTTTGGGTATTATAGACTTTCATTCTATAATCCGGATTGTCTTTTTGAAAGATTTTCCACTCTTCTTCAAAATCTTCAAGGCCTTTGTTACTCAAAAAGCTGTTATCTATCACACATACCACTTCTTTCCGCTGGGGAAATATCTTTTGCGCCTGACGCAATATGACATCAAAATCCGGATTGGCAGTGAACCCGCAAACATTGGGATGAGTAGCAATCAGCTCCATATCGGGATACTTAATGCCGAAAAACACGACCGGTATCTGCAAAGGCAACGAATCTCCACAGGCAAAAAGAGTATAGAAAGCTTCATCACTTGCTGTTATAATCAAATCGGTCTGCCTGTCACGGGCACGCTGACAAAAACGACGCATAATTACTTTCTCGGAGTTGAATGCCCAAAAATCGGCATCAAGATACTCCGTTGTTATATTCACCTTCAGGCCACTTTCTTTAAATCCTTTGACCAACCCCTGATTAAGGTCGTTATGCCAAGGAGTCTGTGAGGTGTATGACTGTATAAACAGGATATTGTATGTACGTTCCGCTGCTGCCGCCTGAATAAGAACAGCAAAAAACAGAACGATAAGCAAACAATAGTAGCGTCGATTCATATAATTAAAGCCTGCGGTGTTTTCAATATTATGCCGACAAAGATACGTTAATTATATTGAAAACAAACAGATAGCCCAAGTTTTTTATTCTTCGCGCAACGCCTCGGCAGGGTGTATGCGAATTACCTGACGAGCAGGAAACCAAATGCCAACGAGAATCATTAAAGTCATCAAGAAATAGGTAATGGCACATGTGATAAGAAAACGTACCACTCCCCATTCCAGATATCCTTCCGTCAAATCCAGGTAGCCGATATTATAACATATCACAGCAGCAGGCAAAGCGGCCAGCGTCAACAGTAATAATCCTTCTTTATTCAGCCGTTGCCAAAGCTGTATCCGGCTGGACCCAACCGCTATACGAAGCGCCGATTCAGCACGACGGTACTGTGTACGGAACCAGAATGTGCCAACAATACCTAACAGGATATTGAGCAGTAAGAATCCCATCATCCAGAAACGTACCTGTACCTGATTGTAACTCCCTTGCTGGAAATCATTGCGTATATCTTCGTAATCATGCACTTTCAGAATGAACAGGTTACCGACACTCAACTGGTTGGCGGACAATTTCATCAAATACTCTGCAAAGTCTTTGGAAGTCCCCGGTTTCACCCGCAAACAGACTTCTATATTTGAAGGATAAAACTCCCCTTCCAATTTCGCCATTTCCTTTTCCGTAAAAGCAATAGCCACATATCGATCACTATAATTAGGCCAAAAATCATTGTAACGTACCTTCGTTGATAAACCTCCTATTTTATATACCTCCGTAGAATCATCTACATTAACCACTTCCTTACCCAACAGTACACGGTCCCCTTTGTGTTTTTTTGACCAGAAATTTTCACCTACTACCACATTGCCATTTTCTAAAGCCTGTACCAATGGCTGATATCCGCGTCCATCGGTACTTTGATAACGAAATACCTGAAAAAAATCAGGAGTCACCACCCGCTGCAACGGATTACTAACCAACGTATCAAGACGCAACATTATGCCGGAATTACTTCCAATGTAAGGACGCGAATTGCTAGATACAGAAACAGCTTCCACTTCCGGCAATCTACGGAGACGATTGGTCAACTCAATAATATCTTGTCCTAAAGTTGTACTCTTTTGCTCTTTCGAAAGATAGGAATCACTCTTATCGTTTTTCAGGCTTAGCTCTAAATAATATGTATCAGTAATATCAAATCCTACCGGTTCGTAATAAGTACACGCTGTTACATACGTCCAGTCGACCACATACCACAGGACAACAAAAACTATTAATAGTTCTGACCATAACCATCCGTTTGACCGGCGTTCATTCCATATTTGTTTTAATAGTTGCATTTTCTTTAGAATTTAGATGATTTGAAGAATTATCTTTCGTTGATGGCATCCACAATATTGGTGCGAGTTACTTTCCATGCCGGAATAGCGGCACTTAGCAAATTGAGCAAGAAGCAAGCCAGAAATGCCAGCAGGAACACGGCAGGATCGAACAGCAAGTCGATACACATAGTCCGTAAATCCTCCACACCATTGGATACAAAGTCTACGGAAAAAAGCATTCCCCCCAAAAGGAAAGCAGCAACATAACTTAATACCAGTCCGAGAATTCCCCCGAATAGGGAATAAATCATATTTTCGGATAATACCTGCATCATAAGCTCCCGTCTGGGTGCACCAAAGGCTTTTCGCACTCCTATTTCAGAGATACGCTTACGCATACGTGATAAAGTGAGTCCGGACAAGTTGACGGCAGGGACAATCAACAAGACAAGTAATGTCAGTATGTATTGCCGTATTGCTTCTTTCACAGCCGGAGGATTGTTGGCGGAATAGCGTTGTGCGGCCACAAAATAGGTATCAGGCTGTCCGCGATAGAGTAAATCGGAATTGGGATGCCCTGCCATAAAGATAGCCCGCAAACGGTCTGCTTCCTGACGAATAGCTGGAAAATCGCCTTTCGATTTAGCTAAAATATAGACGGCAGTCATGCCCATAATATTATCATCGCCCCAAGTGTCTGTGAAAGCATTTGTAGAACTCAAAGGAATCCAAACTTGTGCATAGGCGTACTTCGCCAGTTTAGAGACCGGACGCACCACTCCGCAAACAATATAGGCAGAATGATTCAAAAGGAATGTTTTTCCAACCACTTCTGATGTTCCGAACAGACGGCGTGCCATATCTTCGGAGATTACGGCTTTTGCTGCTCCGGCATCAAAATCGGCACTATCATACGGTTTGCCGGACATAAACTCAAATTCAAATATTTTCCAAAATACATCGTCTGTTTGCAACACACTACAACTCTCCATC
>DXOJ01000245.1 GCA_019412865.1 Bacteroides sp.
GATTGATTATGAACCAATTTATGCTTATTTTTGAAAACAGAATACAGATATAAGAGGAAACTTACAACTGAATCCTGTTTCAATTTACACAAAAAATAGGACAGTGCCTTAAAAAACAATAATGCGTTCTTCTCTGCGGCTACGCTCCGCCTCATAGCAGATGAGATGGCTTTCTACAGAAACATCGATGGCAGTAGCGAGAGATTTTTTGCTGGAACGGACGGCTTCAATGAAATCCTCCATCAAAGCCAAGTCTGCTCCTGCATGAAACGGAGTGCCGGCAATATCCGAAAAATCATAGACCGTTTCTTCCCTTCCGCAAAACCGTTTTACGCGTAAAGTCGTTTCATCTCCGTCTATTTCTCCTTCCGTCAGGCAAATGTGTGTTTCCCGATTATCTTTCAAAGTAAATACATCCATTGAGAAATTAATCGTTACTTCACTTTCCATTTCCATAGATACAATCTGATGGTCTACCACATCGTTGTCACAATGATATACACAACGCCCGTAAATCCCTACATGTAATTGGTATTCAATCACATCATCAATTGTTTTACCCTCCGGTACATCAAAATTAGCGATCCACTCACGACGCTCACGATATAACTTTACAGCCGAAAACGGACAATCATTTTCAACACTGCAATCAATGCACCGATCGGCTGAACCTTTTGGGGCATTCGCACTGTGAAACCAACGCAGAGAACCGAACGAGGTTAACTTATGGCAACGGGTGCGTGTAAGCCATAACAGAAAATCGATGTCATGACAACATTTGGAGATAAGCATCGGATTGGTTATTTCCTCTTTACGCCACATGCCTCTCACAAACCCATGTGTAGAACGGTCTATTCCTACTGATGAACGATGATTTATTGAAATAATTCTACCTAATTCTTCAGTGTCAATCAGCTCTTTGATCTTCATGAAATACGGATGATATCGTAATACATGGCAAACTGCAACGATAACCCCTTTTTCTTTTGCAGCCTTGCCAATGGCAATGCATTCTTCCAGTGTCTGGGCTATAGGCTTTTCCAACAAAACATGAAACCCTTTGCGGATGGCCATCATGCTTGGCTCAAAATGCATGTTTTCGGGTGTACATATCAGGATGGCATCCGACTTGACAGGATTGTGAAAAAAAGTCTTATAATCGGAGTAACACTGCGAAGCGTCCAATCCAAAGCGTTCCGCTACTTTATTACGCCGGATGTCATTTAACTCCACAACTCCGACAAGCTGTACCTTGTCAGGGTTTATTTTTGCATATTCCAGATATTTGTTAGCCCGGTTACCGGCTCCTATCACTACGATGGAGACCGGTCTGCGGGCATCATTTGCCTTGATATTCATAAAGAAGTATGAAAGCTATCTTATTAGTTTTTTATTTGCTCAAATCCTTGATACGGATATTACGGAATTTCACTCCTGCACCATGTCCTAGAAATCCGATATGTCCCGACTTGTTGAAGAGTCCGGGATGATTCTTCCTGTCTACAGTATGTGGGTTCTTTGTAGAACCGTCTTCCGATACGTTGTGTCCCTGGCATGCTTCACGAATGTTTCCATCCAGTATAATTTCACCGTTTACAGTTACGGTAATACGATCTCCTACTGCACGGATTTCCTCGGTATTCCATTCACCTAATGCAGGGAACTTCACTCGTTTGGCAGGAATGATACCGTATACTGACCCATGTTGTTGATATTCACGTAATCCTTTATAAATAGGAGCGTCATGATCTAGTATTTGAATTTCCATACCTTCATATGCTGCGTCCACTCCCATCGGAGTGCGAATGCCTACGCCATTGTTGACACCTTCACGCATAAATGCAAACTCAAAGCGAAATACAAAATCGCTGTATTCTTTTACTGTATAGAGGTTTCCGCTACCACCGTATTGTGCAGTCACGTAGATAGTTCCGTCTACAGGTACATAGTCGGTTGTATTTCCTGTCCACTTGTGCATGGAAGTACCATCGAATAATATCTCAAATCCCTCCTTTGCTTCTTCTGCAGGAAGGTTGAATTTCGGAGTAGAAGGAAGTTCGCGGATGTACATCTCTCGGTATTCTACAGGTGTGCCTTCTCCTATCAGCATCAACTGACCTTTCACATAAGCCGGAATATTACGATCGCAGGA
Organism: Bacteroides sp.; assembly: GCA_019412865.1. Taxonomy (GTDB): domain Bacteria; phylum Bacteroidota; class Bacteroidia; order Bacteroidales; family Bacteroidaceae; genus Bacteroides. The sequence goes on from DXOJ01000245.1 coordinate 2,153, forward strand.
GTTTTCAAGGATAATATTGGTGGCGGTCACCACACCGTTCACACTGACAGTCACCCGGTCGTTCAATACCTTTACATAAACTGTATTCCATTCACCTGCTATATTATCGGCTACTTTTTCCGGTGTATTTTTTGTTTTTATGTTGCCGGACAAAGCCCCGGATTTATCACCGCCTAAGTCTATTTGCCGAATAGAACGCACGCCCAAACCTGCCTTGCCTGTGCCTTTCCATTCAAACCATAGTTCAAAGTTCTCATAATTGCCAGTACCCAGAATGGCATTTTTACCACCGGTATAAGCTATTCCATTTTCTGTAATCTTCCAAAGATCGCTAGTTGTGGCAGTCAATGCTTCGTGTTTTTTGATTTTCTTGGGATTCATTGAAGCCTTCTGAGCCGGATTCAACGCAATTACTGTCCATTCGGCATTACCGAATATCGGAATGTAGGCTGCCTGCGGAAGTCTTTGCAATATGGCATTAATGTCATCGATGGCATAACCGGCATCCGCATGACCAGCTTCCTTAAAACATGCAATTGCTTTTTCCAAAGCTTTGCGTACCGGTTCACCGCCGAAATTTTCAGAGTTCTTTGAAGCGATAGTTCTTACTGCCTCGGCAGCAGCTTCAGCCGTAGCCTTATTATCCATGTATTTTTCAACCAACATCAAAGCCTGATAAGTATGAGTTTCACCCAACAGGTTAATAAGGCGATTCTGTACTTTCACATCGGAAGCAATTTCCAATGCCCTGCGATACAATTGGTATTTTCGTATCGATGTATGGGCAGACTTGGCAACCAAACTTGTGTAGCGGTTTAATGCAGCTTGAGCATTCGTTTTGTCATTAACTGCAATGTTATAGAGAACCTCGATCATTTTTATATTGTCAATATTCACCAATGACGCGAATGCTTCCTGTTTGTAATTGCCATTGTATCCTTTTAGAATCTCAGCAATGGATTCAGGATTACCCGCTTGCGCAAGAACCGGATAGTACAAGGAAGGATTACAGGATTTGTTGACATATGGAATTACGGTAGCATATTGTTTATCTTTAGGCAAAGGCAGAACTGCGTTCCGCATCGCTTTCTGAATTTGAGGAATGTTCTTGCCACTCTCTTTTTCAATCAATCGGCTGAGACGTTCAAGATCTGACGGACCTACTACACCCTCAAGAGCCTTATAGGCAGCAGTGCGTACATCGTTTTCTGGTGAAGTCAGCATATTAAACACTTTATCGGTCGCTTCGTCCATACTGCGTGTAGAAGCAAGATTTAGTGCGGCAATCCGAATGGCTTTGTCCGCATCCAACGCTTTCATGATATTGTTGTTGATTTTACCGTTAAATGAGAGCAATGCTTTGGTTGCAGCATCGGCATGATTACTATTCAGTTTTGCAATTAGAGCTTCCAATGCTGTATCGCCGCCAATCTTTCCGGCAGCAGTAATGGCAGCAATGGCAATCTCCTCGTCGTCGGAGTCCATATTGGTTATTACGGCATCAATCTGTGAAACTACATGATTAGTACCGAACCAATTTAATATGTCAGCCTTTACTTTCTTATTGTTCTTTGCCTTTAATGTCTTTGCCAGGTTTGCATATAAGGTTTCATCAGCAATGTTTTCAGATAGGCGTAAAGCGTTCACTCTATATTCACGATTACTGTCCTTCAAAGCGGCAAGGATGTAAGAGACAGCTTTTTTGCCCTCTGCTTCAATAATTACATCGAGAGCAGCACCACGTACATAAGCCTTGTCAGTATCTTTTAGCAGTTTTTTTGCTGCATTAGCTGCGATATGTCCCTCGTCGTTGACAACCATTGTCTTGAGTAGTCGCAAATAGCAAGCAGTAACATCTGTTTCCGGTATCCACTCATACTTCGCTGCTTTGGCGGCTTTCTCCAATGTAGAAAGGGAGGCGGATGAACCGCAAATACTCAATGCGTGATAGATTGCTTTTTGAGTTGGAGCGTCTGCATTCTTCAACCATTCCAACAGTATAGGTTCGGCCGTTTTCAGTCTTTTTACGCCGACAGCATAGGCCAGTTTCTCTCGAGGAGCAACCTCTTTCTTAATGAGATCAAGAAGTGCCTCGTTTGCCCCTTCAGTATGTGCCAGTCCGTTGATAGCCCATTCTGCCAGATAAGCATCATGCAGGTATTTTACAAAAACAGGGATGTCCTCAACTGTTGCACAACGTTGCAACTGGCTCATTAGGAATGCTCGGTTTGGATTGTCAGTACACTTTTCAATGGCTTTTGCTAAACCTTTTCTCACTTCAGCCCTTTTGTCTGCTTTATCCGGAGCGGTAACATAAGAAACTACACCATACAAAGCATGCTCAATGGAAGCGTTCTTACCTTTGTCTGCCGGAACAAGCATTTCTCCCAACAGAACTATGCCGGCAGTACCGGTGGACATCAGTTCATTCATTATGTTGTTGTAGTCTTGTTGTTTGGCAGCAGGAAGCTGGTCTAACGCATCAGCTATAATAGTGGCAATAGTACGCTGGCGGGCATCCTGTGCCGCAATACTCCACGGCAATAAAGCTGCAAAAGTTAATGCCCAAAATATCTTTTTCATATCTTTCATTTTTCAGTATTAGTAGATTAAAGTTTCCAGGGATTTCTCATCGGCTGGTCAATCAATTGATTGGCGGCATCGTCGTTGATGAACTGCTGCGCTACTGGGTCAAAATGTAGTGTACGGTTCAGACGAAGGGCGCAAAGGGCCATATTTACGATGTTGCAGCTGCGGTGCCCGTTCATTTCATTCAAGGCGAACAGTTCCCTATTTTTGACACATTTGATAAAATCCGTGTTCTGCGGTTCCGGATCAGGCAGTTCAGCAATGATGTTCATTATGTCCGGAGCAGGCTTACCGTTTAATTCACATTCAAAACCTTTATAGACTTTACCTTTTGGACCTTCTATATACGGTACCTTATTGCCACTTTCAAACCCTTCACCTTCCAATACTATCTGGCATCCGTCTAGGTAAGTATAGGTAATCTTACGCCAAATACCGATAGCATCAGGATGTTGCTGGGGAGCATCTACTTCGACTTTGATAGGATTGGTATTATCTTTTCCCAATATGTATTGTACCGGGTCAATATAATGCTGTCCCATATCCCCCAGGCCACCTCCGTCGTAATCCCAATATCCCCGGAATGTGGAATGAACGCGATGAGAATTGTAAGGCTTGTATTGAGCCGGTCCCAGCCACATGTCATAGTCCAATTCTGCCGGGACTGGTTCCGGAGCAAGATTTTCCTTTCCTACCCAAAAGAATTTCCATGTGAAACCGGTAGCACCCGAGATGATTACTTTTAATGGCCAGCCAAGCAATCCGCTGTCTACCAGTTTTTTTAATGGTTCAACAGTAGTACCCAGTCCGTAGAAATTATCTTTAAAGCGAAACCATGTGTTCAGTCGAAATATACGATTATTCTGTTTCACGGCTTCCATCAAACGTTTACCTTCACCGATAGTACGTGTCATCGGTTTTTCACACCAGATGTCCTTTCCTGCTTTGGCTGCCTCGATGGCCATCAGACCGTGCCAGTGAGGTGGAGTAGCGATATGTACGATGTCTACATTCGAATCTTTAATTAGGTCGCGAAAGTCGTGATATGTCTGCAATGTTTCATTGAATTTCTTCTTGCCCAGGTCTACTGCTTTTTGTAGGTGGTTCTTGTCAACATCACACACAGAAACAAGGCGACACTGTTCATTACTTGTGAAATGGTAGCTACTTCTGCCAATTCCGCCTACTCCAATGATACCTTTTGTCAATTGATCGCTTGGAGCAATATGGTTGGGCCCACCCAATACTTTGCTTGGCACGATAGAGAACAAAGCGAGGCTGCCCATGCCTTTTAAAAATTTTCTTCTGTCAATTCCCATATTTTGTACATAAGTTATTGTTGTATATGTTTTAATACTGTCTTACAGTCTTGTCAAACGGATATTGCGCCACTGCACCTTGATACCGCCCCCGTCGTGAATCTGTAATGCGATACGTCCTTGTGTGGCACCAATCTTTTTGTCTGTCAAATCTGCCATCAGTTCACCGTTCAGCCATGTTTGTACATGCGCACCTTCCACGCGGATGCGTAAAGTATTCCAGTCTCCCTGTTTCAGGATATTTTCTTTTTCATCTGGAATTTGTACCAGCCAACCGCGCCCGTAAGATTCATAAATGCCACCGGTATCGTTGCCCGTCGGAGCCACTTCGCATTGCCAGCCGTGAATCTTGACCGGTGGCTCGATGAATGAACGGAAGAAGACACCGGAATTGCCATTAGCTAATTGCTTAAATTCCAGATTCAAGTCAAAATCGTTGTAATAATCGCGGGTAGTCAAATAACCGTATTGTTTGTCTTTTCCACTTTCACATACCAAACAGCCTTCTTTATCCACATACCACAATTCGGTTCCGTACACTTTCCAGCCGTTCAAGTCCTTTCCGTTAAACAGGAACTCCGTTTTAGCAGGTATCTTCTTGGATAATTCCTTTATTTTGATGTTGCGGAAGGAAGCAGGATAGCCATGATCCTGTAAACAGAGAACTCCCTTGCGCCCCAAACCATATTCAGGAGACATTTCCCATTTACCGCTTTCTTTGCGTTGAAACCAATCGTCGGTCCATGCCTCGAATTCCAAAATTTTATGTCCGTTTAAGTAATGTTCTACATGCCCATTATCGAACACGATGCGTGAGTTATTCCATTTGCCTTGTGGATTTACGAACATGGAGTCTGGGTCTGGAAGATGCATTGCATAGTCTACTCCCAGTTTCTGCCATTCTTCCAATTTGGTGGGAGCGTTTGTCTTTTCCCAACCTTCTACATCAATCAACTGATATTCAGGGCCGGTTACATACGGAACTTTAAAATAAGGATCTTCTACTACGTGATAAAGCATGCCGCTATTGCCACCGTACGAAAGTTTCCAATCCCAGTCAAGAATAAAATTGTCAAATTCCCGATCGGTTACGATATAACCTGAAAGGTCACTTCCGTCACCATTTGCTTGAATACATCCATCTACTACATGCCAAGGTTGTGTGAGTGAATCTCCATTATAGTCACGCCAGCCATTGAGTGTGTTTCCATCAAATAATAGTTGCCAACCGTCAGCTATTTCCGCTTTGGTCAAAGTGTTGTGTTGAGGAGCTGACACACAGGATGCCATGGTGGTAAGCATAGCACTTACAACGGTTCCAAACAAAGTCCTATTTCTCATTCGTTTCAAAATTTAAAATTATTAATTATATTAACAATGTGACATATTTGTTCTTTTTCCAATCATACTATCGACGGATTTTTCTGCCAATAGTATGATTGTTGATATAGAAAACTCTGTAAAATGGATTGTTATTGATGATTGTCGATTCGGACAAGACGAATGGAACAAGCATCCGTGACATGATTCCATTGGCGTACTCCGGCTTGATCGGCCGCTTTGCCGTCTCTCTCTGCTAAGTTATATCCTTGACCTGCATTTCCATAGAAGAAAAACGCTTGCCCTAAATAACCTAAGGCAAAAGCTCCGTTGCTATATATTTGTCCGGCAGGCACTATACTTAAACCTGTTAAATCGGATACTGTATTAATATCAAACGCACCATTGCCGCCGTTGTTCCAATTGTATCCCGGTGCCAATAATGTTCCCAGTTGGTCCTGTCCGATATACTTAAACAAGCGTTGCCAGTCAGTTACATTACCCATTAATCCGTTACTATTATTTCCTCCTCCGGTAGAGATACGCCACAGACCATCCACAATGCTGCCGGCTAATAAGTCTTCATCTGCCACTACTTTACTTGTGTATAAATAACCATATAAGGAAGCATCAACATCAGAGTCACCACCTGGGTATGTATAAGATGCAACTTGTTGATTCAAAGAATTCATAGCACTAAATGGTATCTCCGAACCATCACCAAATTTTGTTGTACGGAGGTTAGTCCCCAACCATACTTCACTACCTATTTTGACAGTTGGATATGAATTGCCTGATATATCCGCTACTAAATACGGCTCAGCCACAACTTCAACAGCATTTTCTTGTTCCTCTGTTGTAATACCGAAAGCAGAAAGATAAACTGTTTGAACAGCATTAGAATTGCCGGCTACATAATCAAGTGTATTTTCGTTATAGTTGAATGCTACTGTTCCTCCGTTTTTGTCGATGTCGGACACATTGCCGTCATCGTCTACCAAATATGCGACCAACCCTCTGGTATAATCAGCCGCTCCACCTTGACCGGTATAAACAACGACAGCCTTTGAAGCAATATGATCATTTTTTAGATACTCCAGACAGATTTCCGCAACTTTTAATTTATCATCCATCACCTTATAAATCTTGCTTATATCAAAATTCTCGACAGAAGGAATTTTGAATTTATAGACTTTCTCTATCGGATAAATAGGTTCTGCTGCTTTTGCTTCCTGCACTACTTCAATCTTTCGAGTAACTGAAAAAACCTTTATAGTTAGAATCGTAGAACGTGCAATCATTCGTGGATTATCTTCCAATGCAAGCGATATCCTATTTCCTTCGAGTGTTACGCTGCACCATCTTTCTGCATCGGAAGGAACGTGGAAAGAAATTGTCGAGTTATCCATGTTGGATATAATCTCTATTTCTCCTGCTGCTTCTTTGGCCGGCAAAGTAATGCTCTCTTCCGGTGTTATCAATACTGTTGGTGTAATGCCTGGATCACCGTTGACAGTTACCGAATAATAATCGTCGCATGCATTCATTGCTAATGCGAGGACAAGCAACATCGTGGCATATATAAATTTTATCTTTTTCATTATTTTGAATTATTTATTCAACAGATGGAATATTCTCTAATCTCTTAAAGTCAATGTCTGGAGCTGTTCCACTGGAAGGACGGGTAAAAATCTTTCCATATTCCGTATGATCATCCGAGAAGCCGAAACTCTTTAGAACGAAACCACAATTCTTCTCATCGACCGAGCCGGAATAGTCGTATCTCAAACCCTGTATTCCCGTATTGTCACAGGTGAATTTAGCTGTCGTAATCTCTTTCCAGTCGCCTGACGCAAGCCGTACCCACTGGTTTTTGTAGAGTACGGAACGGGTATAGATTGAGTTTACCGGATCGAAGTTCTCTAGGAATGAATGAGCTCCCTTATACCATGTATTTGTGTCCGGACGTAAGAAAGATGCGATTAGCTTCCATTCATTGTCTGCATAAAAATAGGCTGTATAAATGGTGTTTCCGTTTCCGTCCGGTTTCACCTGAACAAGCGCTTTGTACACCGTGCCAGCTTTCCAACCGCAATGTAACCAACTTTGTCCACCGCTTCCTTCATTTCCAAACTCTCCGACAGTGACATTCTTACCTTTGCGTAATAGCTTCACTCTTTTGTCCTCTGGTATGTCACTAGGATTGTCAGTAGAATAAGGGCTCCAGACAGAGAACAAAATAGTGTGCTCACCGGAACTCGTTTGTTGAATACCCATATAGCCTTCGGAGAACCCGTTCATCATATAGTATGAACTATTTCGGACATTTTCTTCTGTGACCAAAACTTCATTATAGAAATACTCAACATTAGCTTCGGGCATTGTATACCCCCAATGCACGGAAGCTCCTCTACGAAAGAAGTAACAATTCAACTTATCTTCAGCCATTTTTTCTTCTGTTACAAAATGATTGTCGCCCATTGTCGCCTGTCCACCTATCCGGAAACCAGTGACATCACCGAAAGATTTACCGCTTCTTGATACTCCCTGCATATCCACCCGGATATATCCCGATTTTTTTATCGGAATTGTAGCAATACCGTATATTTTAGAAGTAGGACCACTGATAGTAACATCATACGTTTTGTCCCGTATCTTGAAGCGTACGACACTATTTCCGGTTTCATTGCTTCCAACGACTGCCAAATTCATATTACCAGTTTCGCCCACATGGAAGTAGGTGCTGCTAACAATTGTTTTGTCCATCCATGTATCCTTGAATTTACCGGTATAGAGGTCTATTTCGGAAGAAGCTGGAGGAGTAGTCATATACGAGTTTCCGGCAAAAGGAATAAAAATCGGTACATCCGCTTCGTTAAACGATACTGTCGGATTCTCCTGAATTTCACCGTCTGTCGATTTTTGAATGATAGTGATTTTACCTAACTGAACCAATGAAGCGTTATCCAGAATATAAATATATCCTTCTCTGCTTAGTTTGGAAGTATTTGTCGCTATGTTCCAAAGAGTCTCTTTGGTGCCGCTAGTTGCTTTCACCCACTCTACACTAGGTACATATTTTAGTGCTACTGTAGGGTCACTTGGTGTGACAGTAAACGAGACACTGCCCCCTTTACCTTCTACAATTATCTCGTCGGAAGGAGTAATAGTCAATGTCACCTGTTTAGTTTTATTTCCATCAATTTTTTCATTACCACAAGCTGATGAAAAAACTGTTAGAAATAGACATAAAATACAATAGAGGTTCATTTTCATAATCATTTTCTTATTACCAATATTTGTTTTGAACCATTTTTTCATTGTTATCCAAGTAAGTCTGGTAAATAGGCCATAAATACATTTTCTTCAAGAATATTCGTTTCTGTATTTCTGTTCGTTTGAAGAAATCATTATTGGTTTTAGCATCCGTATTCATACCAGAAATCGGGGTTTCAAAAACTTTTTCCGCTTCTTTCCAACGACGGATATCCATATAACGCATTCCTCCTTCAAATGCAAATTCTACTCTGCGTTCATGGTGAATCGCTTCACGCATTTCCGATTGTGACAAACCGGATTTTAAAGCAGGCAGTCCGGCACGTTCACGAATTAGATTTACATACTTTGTAATATCTGTATGTCCTGGATTATATTCATTTAGTGCTTCTGCATAATTCAGATACATCTCTCCTAAACGAACAATGATCCCCGGTTTATAAGGATAAGACCCTGAACGGGTGGCAGGATGAATGGCCTTATTAATTTGATAACCAGCTATTGGACTATCATGCGAAGGTTTACCATCTTGCCCTCCGTTCAAAAAGTTGTGTTGCCTCTTGTCATCATCGAACGAACAATATTTGCCATGAAAACGAATGTTGGCATAAAAACGGGGTTCTCGATTAACGTACATATTATATGTACCTTTCGGTGTCACCAATCCTTCTTTCTTATCCGCACTACCATAGGTATATTTCGTAGGATAATATGTATCTTCAGTAGAGAATCCTTCTTCTACATATCCTGAACCTAATTCATCGATGCTTAAGCCATTTTTCATAAAGAAAGCATCCACGATGTTCTGTGTGGCACTGATACAACCTGCAAAACCGGATTTGCGAGGCATTAAATGGTATTCATATAATGAACTTGTTTTTCCTGGGAAGGCCATTATAATTTCCGGGTTCTGTTCAGTAGTAGTCAGATATAAATTGGTACAGGACATTAATGCATCAATGGAACCGTCTTCCAGGTACTCTTTGTACAAATCATATTCAGGAAGATCAATAACCAACTTGGCTGCTACTGCTGCTTTCTCCCACTTTTTGTTATCTTTGCTTTGACTAAAAAGTGGAGTTCCGTCTTTATTGACGACATCCTTGAAATCTTCATTCCCGTTAAATAATGGGCTGGCTGCAAACATTAGCATACGGGCGCGCAATGCCAGACATGCACCGGAAGTGGGACGTCCGATGTTTACATTATCATAGGAAGAAGGTAGTATCTTGGAAAGTTCCATAAATTCATTGTCCAAGTAGTTTACGATTTCATCATAGGGAGTGCGCTCTTTTTTCAGTACCTCACCCGAATCATTTACGTCCATTAATGAAGTAATCAATGGGAACGGTCCGTACACCTCCAGCATTCTTGAGTAATAGTAAGCAATTAGGAACCGAACTTCATTCTTATATCGTTCTACTAGTTCGACTGTTTGTCTCTGGTCTGGAATCTCTTTTACTCTTTCCAGGAAAATAAGTCCTGAACGCACTTTTTGATAGGTCTCTTTCCACAGATTTTTTCCTGGAATAATTTGTGTAGGTGTCCAACTTCCTTGTTGTACATTCATCAGATTTCCCCAACCAAACTGTCCCAGTGACGAAGCCATTTGTGTCTCATCACTCATCATGTAATAGCCATATCCGGCAAAATTCATGTATTCCCACAAGGGATCGGGTACAAGATTATAAACACCTGCCAACCATTGCTTTGTATAATCTGCATTGTCAAATACAGCATCTATAGTCAGCATATCATCCGGTTCTTTATCCAAGTAATCGCAAGAAGAGAAAAACGGGATGACGGCAACAGCCAGCATCATTGTTTGGATATATTTTTTATATGTATATTTTTTCATTGTACGTAAGATTAAAATGTTACTTGAAAACCAAATGAATATACCTTCATTAAAGGATATTTCATTCCGTCACTGGAATTGATTTCCGGGTCCCACATATCAAATGCAGCCCATGTTAACAGATTGCTTCCTCTGAAGAAAATACGTGCGTCACGCATCATCGCCGCTTTCTGCCATTTTTTTGGGAAAGTATAGCCTACTTCAAGATTTTTCAAACGCAAATAAGAAACATCTTTTAACCACCA
>DXOJ01000246.1 GCA_019412865.1 Bacteroides sp.
CATTGCAATCATTGCCCATGTTGACCATGGGAAAACAACGCTGGTTGACAAGATGCTATTGGCCGGAAATTTATTCCGCAGCAACCAAAATAGTGGTGAACTTATCCTGGATAACAACGATTTGGAACGTGAACGTGGTATAACGATTCTCTCCAAAAACGTATCCATCAATTACAACGGTACAAAAATTAATATTATTGATACTCCGGGACACAGCGACTTCGGTGGTGAGGTAGAACGTGTATTGAATATGGCCGACGGTTGTATTCTGTTGGTAGACGCCTTCGAAGGTCCGATGCCCCAGACTCGGTTCGTACTGCAAAAAGCGCTGGAAATCGGTTTGAAACCTATCGTGGTAGTTAATAAGGTAGATAAGCCTAACTGCCGTCCGGAAGAAGTTTACGAAATGGTTTTCGATTTGATGTTCAGCCTGAACGCAACGGAAGACCAACTGGACTTCCCAGTAATCTACGGTTCCGCCAAAAACAACTGGATGAGCACCGACTGGAAGCAACAGACTGACAGTATTACTCCGCTACTGGATTGTATCATCGAAAATATTCCGGCACCTAAACAACTGGAGGGTACGCCCCAGATGTTGATTACTTCTCTGGATTATTCTTCTTATACCGGTCGTATCGCCGTAGGTCGCGTACATCGCGGTACATTAAAAGAAGGTATGAATATAACGCTTGCGAAACGCAACGGCGATATGTTCAAGAGCAAAATCAAAGAACTCCATGTTTTCGAAGGTTTAGGCCGCGTGAAAACAAACGAAGTTTCTTCCGGTGACATCTGCGCACTGGTAGGTATCGACGGATTCGAGATTGGAGATACAGTTTGTGATTTCGAAAATCCGGAAGCATTGCCGCCAATCGCTATTGATGAGCCGACCATGAGTATGTTGTTTGCGATCAACGATTCTCCTTTCTTCGGCAAGGATGGTAAGTTTGTGACTTCACGCCACATCCATGACCGCCTGATGAAAGAACTCGATAAGAACCTGGCTCTCCGTGTAAGGAAGAGTGAAGAAGACGGTAAATGGATTGTTTCCGGCCGTGGTGTACTCCACCTTTCTGTATTGATCGAAACGATGCGTCGTGAGGGATACGAATTACAGGTAGGTCAGCCGCAGGTTATCTTCAAAGAAATCGACGGTGTGAAATGCGAACCGATTGAAGAGTTGACCATCAACGTACCGGAAGAATATTCCAGCAAGATTATTGATATGGTTACCCGCCGTAAAGGTGAAATGGTAAAGATGGAAAATACAGGCGAACGCATCAATCTTGAATTCAATATGCCTTCACGCGGTATCATCGGTTTGCGTACCAATGTACTGACGGCTTCTGCCGGTGAAGCCATTATGGCACACCGTTTCAAAGAATATCAACCGCACAAAGGAGAAATCGAACGTCGTACGAACGGTTCTATGATTGCTATGGAAAGTGGAACTGCTTTCGCTTATGCCATCGACAAATTGCAGGATCGCGGTAAGTTCTTTATCTTCCCGCAGGATGATGTTTATGCAGGACAAGTAGTAGGTGAGCATTCTCACGACAACGACCTGGTTATCAATGTTACCAAATCGAAGAAGTTGACGAATATGCGTGCTTCCGGTTCGGATGATAAAGTACGTCTGATTCCACCTATCCAGTTCTCACTTGAAGAAGCACTGGAATATATTAAGGAAGACGAATATGTAGAAGTTACTCCGAAAGCAATGCGTATGCGTAAAGTGATTTTGGACGAAATCGAACGTAAACGTGCAAACAAGAGCTAACACCATACTTATATATATAAGAAACGGGAGACAGAGTTATCTGCCTCCCGTTTTTTTTAAATCAGGAAAACTGAAATCATTTCCGGTTTACAATTTCAAAAGGAACACGTAAGGATACTCCCTTTTTCATCAAATTCATCATATTAGGATAAAAACGTTTTTTAAAAGATTCCCAATCACGATGTTCCATTTGTGTCCATCCGGCTTCCGCCAATGCCATACCACGCGGATAAGTCATGTAGGTCACCCGGTTCATATCCCGTATCGCTTCTCCCCAAAGGGTTCCCATAATACCTTGAATATGTGCCTGATCCGCGGCAGATACTCCATATCCCGGATCGAATTGATAGCACTTCTCTAAAGTGGTGACAGGCATTCCCCAGTTATTAAATTCCGGAAGGTCACCTTTATACTGGGGATAATCCAGATAAGCATATTCACTCGGTGCCATAATCAACGGATTACCATATTTACGGGTAAGTTCCAGACAAGTAGGAGTCAGTCCTCCCCGCCAACTAACCAATGTTACATTCTTGGGATAAGGAAACAAATAATCATTGGCCGGCGGATAAATACGATCCAATTCACACCAAAGTATAGGAGTCTTACCATTCTCCTGAACAAACGTAAGCATACGGTCGAAGAAAGGAATCATCAACTGGGAAGCTTTCTGATATCCCAGTTCTTTCATCATCGCCTGGCAACGTTCGCATTTGGTCCAGTTCTTCTCTACTACCGCTTCGTCTCCCCCAGATGGATATAGCGGGATGGGAATAACTCCGATATTTCTTTGATAATATTCCGATAGACAGTATACACTTTCTCATTGTTGGCACACAACATCAAATCCAATGTCTTGCCTACAATCTTCGGTAGTGTATCCGTATGTGTACAACCCAGTTCAGGATAGGTGGCCAATATAGCAACAGTATGTCCGGGAATATCCAGTTCAGGTACAATCTCCACATGGCGTTTTGCGGCATATTGAATCAAGTCGGCAAGTTGCTCTTGGGTATAATAATCTTTCCCCACCAGTCCGGGATACTCTTTTATCTCTACGCGCCATCCCTGATCGTCCGTCAAATGCAGTTGCAGCGTATTGTATTTGTACCGAACCATCTGATCGATGAAAAATTTCACATCCTCAACCGGAAGAAAATTCCGGGCAGGATCAAGCATCAATGCACGATAAGAGAATCTTGGCGCATCGTCTATAATAACCGAAGATATTTTCTTCTGAGCTGTGACACACATATCACCTAAAAGAAGCTGGTCCACGGTCATCACTCCGTAATAAACAGCTGCGGCAGTCTTTCCCCGGATAACCATTCCTTTAGTATTTGTTTCAAGACGGTAATGCTCTTCTCCATCCATAGCAGGATCAATCAGTAACCGGATATCTGCACGATCCGATTTCGAAAAAGGAACTTCCACCTGCATTCTGTCATGCAGAATATCTTGCAGGCTATGCGCCGCAAATTCCAGTTCAGACTGGTTCAGGTAAATACACGTTTTCCCACTATGAACGGCAAACGGTTTTTCCTTACCAAAAAGAATCCGATTGGGCATGGGCAACAATGCGGAAGTACAGTTTTGAGCAGATAAGCATCCCGCCAATGCACACAAACAAATACAAATAAAAGTTCTCATAGCAATATAGATTTAATCAAATATTTGAATTCTCAATATAAAACGAATCCTACCACACCCGCCAGACAAATCAACAGAATAGGATGAAGATTCCATTTCCATGTAACCAAAAAGGCGGCTGCGAAAATACCGATACTTTTATAGTCTATAAAATTCTCTCTATTCATCATAAGCAATGCAGCCGAAGCAATCAGGGCGACCGACATAGGAAGCAGTCCGGACATAGCCGCTTTAATATACTTATTATCCTTACACTTCGCAAAGAAATAAGAAATGAGCAACACCAAAATAAAAGAAGGCAAACAAACAGCTACAGTAGCCAACACAGCTCCCCAAACACTTTGTGTTACCGCATAACCTACGTAAGTAGCACTATTTATACCAATCGGTCCCGGAGTCATCTGCGAAATTGCGACCACATCCGTAAACTGTTGAGGAGTCAGCCAATGATGGAGATCCACTATTTCATGTTGAATCAGGGAAAGCATCGCATATCCACCCCCAAAACCAAACATACCTATTTTAAGATACACCCAAAGTAATTGCCAATATATCATACCTGTTTATTCGCTATTTTTTCTTTCAACCATAATGTATATACCAATCCCCCTATAATTCCGGCCAACACAATATAAATAGGTGATAAGCCGAACTGCCAGATCAACACGGTGGCTATGGCAGGAGCAACCAATTGCAAATACTTCAGCTTCAAAGCTCTAACAGCAGAAATGCAAGGAAACAGAATCAATGCTACCACGGCAGGACGTATTCCATTAAAGATACGAATCATCACTTCATTATCCTGAAACTGTGCAAAAAACATGGCTATCAGCATCATGATAACGAAAGAGGGAAGAATCGTAGCCAATGCACACACCAGGCTACCACCCACCTTATACAACTTATACCCTACGAAAATGGAAATATTCACCGCAAACACACCCGGAAGCGACTGCGTCAAAGCAAACATCTCCATAAATTCTTCCTTATTCATCCATTGCTTGTTAACAATCTCCCGTTCAATCAACGGAATCATGGCATAACCGCCACCAATAGTAAACATCCCAATCTTCGCAAATGTCACGAATAATTTTAAATACTCCAGTACCATCCTTTCTTTCTAATTTTCCGATATTTTGTGTTTAATTTTTAATGAGCCCTTTGGCTGCATCATATCCAATCTGATAACTGCGTCCTTTCACAGTTTTAAAGGAGATAGTCTGATCCGCATACTTTATGACACAGTTGCCTCCTGCATTAGAGCGTACAACAGCTTCTTTCAATTGATGATTCTCCCAAATCATATCCACCTCAAAATTTCCTTTTGCACAGATACCACTGATAGAACCGTCTTTCCATGCATCCGGCAAAGCCGGTAATAATTGAATAAAGCCCATGTGACTTTGGAGCAGCATTTCGGTGATTCCCGCTGTCCCACCAAAATTTCCATCAATTTGGAAAGGCGGATGCGTATCCCACAAATTATCCATGGTTCCGTTCTTCAATAAATTGCCGAATAAAGTATAAGCATGATTACCATCCTGCAAACGCGCCCACTGATTCAACTTCCAACCCATACTCCAACCGGTAGCACCATCACCACGATGCACCAATACCACTTTAGCAGCTTTCGCCAGTTCGGGAGTAGTGACCGGAGAAACAGTATGTCCCGGATGCAGGCCGAACAAATGATTCACATGACGATGTTCATCTTTCGGATCATCAATATCCACCGACCATTCCATCAACTGACCATAACGACCTATTTGATAGGGAACGAGATTGGCAAGCACATGCTCCCATTGCTTACGTTCTTTCTTATCTACACCCAACACTTTGCTTGCTTCAATCGCATCCATCAGAATTTCACGCACTACGGCATGCACAAAAGTAGCTCCCTGATCGATAGGACCATGCTCGGGCGAAGTGGACGGAGCAGCCGTATAGGTTCCATCCGGCTTATGCCACAGGTAATCGACTGCAAAATCCGCACTACTCTTAATTAGTTCATAGCCGGTTTCTTTCAGAAATTTCAAGTCTCTTGTATAGTCGTAATACTCCCATATATGAGTAGCCAGCCAGGGACCTGCCATCGGATTGAAGTTCCACGACATATCCTGACTTTCCAACGGAGTGGTAAAGCCGAAAATATTGCCGGAGATAGATGCCGTCCATCCTCTTGCTCCGAAATAAGCTTGCGCAGTCTTCTCCCCCGGTTTCACCAGTGTACGGATAAAGTCAATCAACGGAAGCACGCACTCATTCAAGTTGGTAGAACAAGCAGGCCAATAATTCATCTGGATATTGATGTTATTATGATAATCCACACGCCACGGTCCATCGACATTATTGTGCCAAATCCCCTGCAGATTAGCAGGCATATTGCCCGGACGGGAACTGGCAATCAGAAGATAACGTCCAAATTGATAATACAACTCTTCCAGATAATAATCCGGCTGTCCTTTCCGATAATTTTTCAGACGTTGGGAAGTAGGCAGATTCACTCCTTTCACCGCTGGGTTCAGATTCAGCCGAACCCGGTTGAACAGAGTAGCATAATCATTATAATGTTGATTGAATAAAGCCGTATATCCCTGCGCCACTGCATTATTCATCCACTGCTTTGTCGTTTCTTCGGGGTTAACGCCTATATATGTTTTCGGATCTTTGAAATCCGGATCAAAGTTAATCTTATAGTCAGTGTCCGCTGTGATATAAAATACAACTTCGTCTGCATCCTTCACCGTCAACTTTCCATCTGCATTACACAGTGTTCCTCCTTTTGTTTCTGCCTGGATGCGCACAACATATTTCATTCCATTATTATCCAAAGAAGCTGTGTAAACCAGTCCTTTATTTCCATCAGAAACCATGCTGCCGGTAGACAGGGGATTAGGTGCATAACTGAAAACCAGATTTTGCTTCCCCGATTGATCCGCGCTGAAACGTACCACCATTACATTGGCAGGGTAAGAGATAAAAAAGTTGCGTTGATAAGCCACACGATCCTTTTTGAATTGTACGACTGCCATAGCCGAATCCAAAGAAAGAATGCGCTTATAATCGCTCATTCCTATCATATTCAGTCCGGTTTCTACATAAAACTCTCCCATTGTAGTAAAGCTACCAAAACGGAAAGGATTTTCTCCGTCAGCTTCATACGAAACTTCACTATTGAAGTTCTGTCGCGTCAGCATTTCAGCCTTTTTCTGATCTCCCTCTGTAAATGCTTTGCGTATTTCATCTAAAAGACGGGCCGATTGTTTATTGACATTCCAATAATAGTCCGCACCTTTCGCTGTGTTCGGACCACCGCGCCAAAGCGTTTTTTCATTGAAAGTGATACGTTCGGCTTCCACCGATCCCATAATATTTGCGCCGAGGCTACCGTTACCAATAGGCAATGACTGTGACTCCCAACTGGCATCCAGATTATGTCCGCTTCCTGCTGTTATCGGTTTATTTTCACCTTTCCACAAATCCGGTCTTCCGCCATACCAGGCAGCATATCCCTGCAAAGTATTCGGAGTATCAAACCAGATGGAAAGCCCTTGAGTATAATCTGTTTCTCCCGCATAAAGCCCGGAGGTAAGGAATAGGGAACTAATAAGAAGGAAATAAAAATTCTTCATGGTCGTCGCGTCGTTATTTAAGATTAATAACCCATTTATAGTCTGTACAAAAGTAGTCAAAATATGCTTCTATTAAAAATAAAGCAACTTCTTATATTTTCAAAAATACTCCATGTTTATACATCATTCGTAATATCAGGAATACAATCAAATAGTTGGCAAAGCTAAGCCACACTGCATAGTAGTTTCCCATATACTGTTCCAACCCATAACTGACAGAAGCAGCAATGCAACGGAAGTTTACCACTTCCCCCAGAATATAAGCTGTTATGGAGTTCATCCCATAAATTTTCAGCCAGTTCAAGCCATTGGAATGTCCTTTATAGTCAATCCAGTAGTAAAATATTCCCATCAAAAGGAAACAAAGTCCACCAGAGAACAGTGTCATACTACATGTCCATATTCTCTTAATAATAGGCATTTGCAGACTCCAAAGCAAGGAAGCACCTATCAATGCAACGCCTACCAACAATAGAACCTGTACCACTCGCTTTCTATCAGCTTTTCCCTCTTTCATGATACGCCCGGCAAAAGTACCCAGCAACACGGTCACTCCAAAAGTTAGACTGCTTAAAATCCAGGTATAGGTATAATAAGGTGAGAAATGCCAGTTCCCGTCTTCGCTCCAATATGCACCGTCGCGGAAATGCCCGAGCACCATACGGTCCACTTTCTCCGCAAAGTTCCCCTCCGGAGTAAAATCTCCCAGAAAAGTCATCGGCACCCAGTATGCCAAAAGCAACAGACAAGTGACGATGATCTGCCACTTAAAAGAGCAATGCAACAGAGTGACAGATGCAATCAGATATCCGGTCGCTATAGCCTGCAAGGTATTGGAATACAAGTAAAGCCTTTGAGGGTCAAGTCCCAACAAATTACCTTGCACAATCATACCAAAAATAAAAAGCAGAATAAAACGTTTGATGATTTTACGATAAATAGCTCCCTTGTTCGGGTCATCCTTAAACTTGGAAAAAGAAAAAGGCATCGATACCCCTGTCATAAACAAGAAGAGAGGCATGATAATATCCCAGAAACGGAAACCAACCCATACCTCATGATCAAACTGATACAAAACTGTGTTGAGCCAAGGCAGGTTAAGACAATGCGCCAGGGCAACAAATACCGGTTGAAAAAAGACTAAAAGAAAAAGGTCGAAACCACGTAAAATGTCAAGGGAAGCTAAACGCCCGGAGGGCGTGGGGGGAATAAGCTTGTTCATAAAATAGTATTAGTTAATAATTAGAAATCGCAATAAAGATACGATAAATCTAGGCTATATCAAACCCGACAGTAATTTTTTCACGACCCAATACCCGACTCTGGCCTCTGAAATCCCCATCAACAACCGATGAGGACAGACAAACGCATCATCAATAATTTCTGCTTCCATATAATAAAAGCAACAGGAAGAATCCTTTTCAAAGGCTTTCGCATATTCCAGAATATGTGTCGATATCAAAAAATGACAATGAGAGAAGCCTTTCAATAATTCATTGACGGCAACGGAGGCTTCAAACGCATCTTTAGCATTCGTCCCGCGAAACATCTCATCCAATACCACCAAACAGCGTTTTCCGGTCACGGCTTTTTGCATCACGTCTTTAATACGGAGCACTTCCGCCATAAAATGACTTCGTCCATCCCGCAAAGAATCCGGCAGATTGATAGAGGTATAAATCCCCTCGTAAAGAGGACAAATCATTGATTTCACAGGAACAGGCAAACCGCAATGTGCCAACCAGACAGCCAAGGTCAATGCCTTTAAAGTTGTTGACTTTCCCGCCATATTAGAGCCTGTAAAAATGCATATATTTCCCCGGGACATCTGCCAACTGTTTGGCTGCGCATCTTTCACAAAAGGATGAACGACTCCCTCCACCGAGAAGTCCATTGTCGGTACCATTACCGGCATACAACAGAAGTTCTTCTCTTTTGCCACCCGGTGAGCTGTACGGCAAACATCAAGTAGATATATAACAGACAGAAGTTCCTTCAAAGATAACAACCGAGTACACCGGAATAGATAATCGAATTTGTCTATGACAAAGTTAGATAGTCGTTTTTCCTCATCAGAGGTCTGCTCCAATACTTCCTCCAATTCACTTCCATGGAGAATATTATCAATCATAGCAGCAGATTCTTTCATGAGTTGTGGGGCGTCCTGTGGTAGTTCTGTCGCCCATTCCTTCAGACAATGCAAGAGATGAACCACTAATTTCACCCCTCTGCAGATCACATAACGGGTCGAATCATATCGCACCAGACGGTCGATAACAGTAGCACATGAAAGTAAAATATGAGCTTCCCGTATCTGGTCACGATAAGCCAGGTAATACTCAATAAAATCCAGCTCTTCTTCATTCAAAAGAAGTTCAGGCAAAGCATCCCAGACAATAGCCTTCTGTCTTTTACGGATTTCCCCCAAATCACTTAGCGGATACATAATCCAGTTCAACATCAGCGCTTTTCCTTCTTTTGTCTCTGTTTTGGAAAACAAAGAGAAAAGAAATTGCTCATTATTAGCAGTCTCTGTAATGCTTAGATCCGCATAGGTCTGTTTGTCAGTAGCTAGATATACCATAACCGCCTTTAAAGGTTAGTACTCCTGTTTTGGCAAATATAGGGAAAAGTTTTAAACAAACAGCATTTATTCTCATAGAAAGGCACAGGCATAAACAAAAAAGGCGGTTCGAAATCGAACCGCCTTCCATATTATATCTGATTCTCCAATTAGAGTTTCGGACCAGCAGCAACCAAAGCCTTACCAGCTTCGTTACCAGTAAATTTAGCGAAGTTCTTGATGAAACGTCCAGCCAAATCTTTTGCTTTTTCTT
>DXOJ01000247.1 GCA_019412865.1 Bacteroides sp.
AAGTCTTACAAGAAGTAAACCATATTCCCGACATCAGGAATATGGTTATATAAATTAGCGCTTTCATGGCCGGATCACTGTATTACGAAGAAAATTAGAAAACTCAGAACGAACATCAAAGCAGGGACAAGCCTTGATATACTCAGCCGGTTCTACTTCACCGCTGCCGTCCAAGTCAGGCGAAGTATCTCGATGTCCGAGAAGTTCGATTATAGGATACTCCTTGCAAAGCTTTGCAACTAATTCCCGCAAACTGGCTTTTTGAGCCGTAGTCCGTGTATCTGCAGGCTTACCGTTTGCATCCAGTCCACCGATATAACAGATTCCAATACTGTGCTTATTATACGATGTAGTAGAAAACCCCTTCGTATTACAATGCGCCCCATCAATGCTCATTGGTCGTCCATTCTCTACCATTCCGTCCAAGTCAATGACGAAGTTATAACCGATCTGACTAAAGCCTCTTTGTTTGTGCATCCGGTCAATGTCTTTAGCACGTAAATCTTGCCCGGCACGTGTGGCCGAGCAATGAATAATAATCGAATCAATAGTTTTCATTTCTTTTCCTCCTTATCTTTAGTTATTGTAACTCTACGCGGTGGAATACGACGACTACAGTCATTATCAGGTCGATCACAACGATTATGTTCAGCATCCTTCAACTGTAGTTCCAACTCGTGACATTTATGTATCCAAATTAATTTATCATTCTGCTCATTACGTAATTCAACATAGATAGCATCTATTTTCGTGTCACGCTGTGCAATACGATCCTCTAGCCAATCCACTTGTTTACGTTCATTCTCATCTTCCATAGAGTCAGCAGAAGCATCCTCCTTTCGAGCATTTGTTTTACGATTTACCCAAAAGGTTACAAGCCATGTGATTGTTGAAGTACCACCTATTGCTCCCAGTATTGCTAACCAGTCGTTTAGTTCCATACTTTTCTATTTCTTTATATATTCATAAAGTTTTCCAAACAACCGACGTAAATCCATTATCAGGAATAGCTATTGCACGTAATAATTTACCATTTTCCAATGCCATTATCGACGTAGATGGTAGGCCAAAACTTGGACCATACAAGAATAAATCATCACCTGACATATTATATATTTGAAGTAATTTACCATTATTCTCTATATTTCTTCCCGGAGCTATTCTTTTAATACCAGATGAATTGGCTGTTAATAGCAGATTATAATTTTCATCTAATTTTTCAATCACAGATTCAGTTGTTGCTTCCACAAAAGGAGTAGCTAAAGACCCTGTAAATATTCCCCCATTAGCCTCTATTCTTCCTTTAAATAAATATTGTTTATTTATAGGATCAAGCTCAAATACAACCTCACTGTCTACAAGAGCAAATATACCAGTACGTTTATTCCCATCTGCACCTGTAAGACAATCCTTGCCTTGTGCAATTCCGGTTAACTTGCCATCCGCTGATTTTGTGCCCGAAAACATTTTAGGAGTAACAATATACTCTTCTCCTAGTTCCGTTGCGTATCCGTTCCATTTCTCAATCCACGGAAGAAGATTTGCATCCTTTCCCGGCTCCCCCTTTACCCGTATAGGATCACCCCATTCACCTGAATTCGCACTTTCCGCTACTTTTTGAGAAATCCAAACGACGGATGCCGTTGAATTCGTGTGCCAGCCTTTCGTTGTACCATCTCCGATAGGTTTTTCCGGTTCTTCTTCACTGTCATGATAGGTTATATACACCCTCATTCCATCCTTACCCGGTTCACCGTCGGCACCGGGTGTGCCATCAATTCCATTTGTTCCATCCGTCCCGTCATTACCATCTGCTACCATTAATTCCCATGCCAATCCATTATAAATATAAACTCGACCGTTATCCATATCACGATACACCCAATTCTTTTGAGGATTAGCAGGAGGAGTAGAAGAGTCTCCCTTCCAAACAATATCAAGACCATCCTTTCCATCTTCACCGTTTACTCCATCCAGACCATCTTTGCCATCCTTCCCCGGTTCACCTTTTAAGTTTGTCTTAGATTCATCATCAAGGTTATTCCAAGTTAAGGTTACACCTGAACCAAGAGTAACTTTGTTTGTGGCAGGACTATACACAATGTTTCCCTTTCCAAGATTAACTGAACCATCAGGAGACAACTCATAAATAACAGCACCTTTATCATCCACCGCTTTTACCATGCCGTTGACACTATAAAATCCTTTCAATCCATTACCCCCCGGGATATTCCCTCCCATACGTACTTTGACCTTACCGTCCCAGTTCTTTGAATCAAGATCAAACATCACGTCAATAGCCGGCTGACCTGTTTCGTCGGCATGCATATAAATTGCAGACTGACGAGCTTTGTTTTGCGAGTTACCGAATTGTACTAGTTCATCACCTGCAGCGGGAACATTAAGAACATTACCGGATTCATCTTTATCAAATTCCGATAAAGGCACGTGTAAGGTTTTTGTCTCTACATCAACCGATGATACTTCGACATGATAAAGTTTTGTCTTATCTCCTACGAATGTCTGACAGCGCACGAAATCATGCGCAACAATGCTCACATCTTCATCCTCCAACTCGATAAGGTATTCTGTACCATCGTCAGAGATTCGAGCAGACTTTACTTTCCCGTGTCCTTGACTTATTGTTTGTGCACCGATTATCGCTCTAATTTTTGAGATCAACATTTCAAAAACAAGCATAGTCTCACGAACTACGATTGTATCAATCTCCAGTTTCCATTTACCAGTCATGTACTCCCAGAGTTTCCAACCATGTCCTGCAAAGCCGGACATGAAATCTTCCACATACTCTTTTACTCCATTCGCTAATTTCCGGCCGGTCTCTTTCACCGAACAGAGAAAGCCGTAAAATTTACCGTTACTTAATATTGCCATATTTTTTGTATTTTACTTGTCGCACGCTTTCCGGTAAAGAATCTTCCGGCATATCCGTCTCCTCATAATGTTCGGGAATCTCGAAAAGCGGTTCTTCCAAACGCTCTCCGCCAAGGTAGTAGGTGTATCCCAAATATATCTCCGAACCCACTATCAGACCGTCAGATATTCTCCTTAGAACCTTTCCATCACCGGCTTCTATTACATTTATTCCGTTTCTATTTTTCGTTTCCATACTTAATACGCTTCAGCTACTGTAGAAATTGTTATATCCTGCATATAATTATTGACTGTTATATTGAAACCTGTTTTACTTGCAGGAATGTCGTAAATACCATTAAGAGCAATATTCACATATTCCTTACCGTCTATCATAACACTTACAGAATCACCGTTACCTCTAATACCGGTTACTTTCAGGTATAAAGACTTTTCATACACTATATCGCCCATATACAAGTCTCCATCGGAGGAAGCTACAACAGAGCTGCCCGCAAAATCCCAGGCGGGATTCACCGCTCCAAGCGTTATAAGTCTTACAGCGGTTCTTGACTCTTCAGGATTGTATTCGTACATTTTCGTAGGGACATATCCGGCATACTCTGACACCGGATGTATCTTGGATGCCACGCCCGACCATGTGGAGGCGGCTTTATAGGCATCGACCGATTCATCGGGGACGTAGAAAGCGGCCTGATTGTTAAGTCCGGCGTATTCCACGGTAGGCGGAACGGTGGCGTACAGAATTGTTGCGCTCACGCTGGTGGTTCCTCCGCACAATGCCTGCCCGATATTTGTCACCTGCCCCTTGAACACCAGCACTTTCAGATTCGGGCAGTTTTCAAACCCGCGTAAAGACGTGTAAGTTATTCTTTCATCCATGCAGCAGGCGGTCACCGGAGTCCCTGATAAAAAGTATATAGGAATTGAATCAACCAATCCTTCCAGCCTTCCGAAGTCGCATTCCTCCAGTGAATAGCAATTTTTAAATGAAAGTACAGAATAATGAGAGCCAACCCCGTTTGTAGGCGATATATTAAACGATTCCAACTTGAATCTTTTCAATTTCGCGCAATCACCAAACCCCTGATTTATTATAAATTGAGTTATCCCTTTCGGAAGCACATAATCCTTCATCGTGAACTCCTCCAGCTCCGCGCATTGGTAAAAGGGCATATAAGACCCTCCTCCGCCTGTTTCCAGATACGTGCATGAATCCGGCAGGTTGGCTTTCTTTATTTTTGTCCCGTAAAACGCCCGGTTTCTGATAATTTGCAGGTTGGGCGGAAACACGGCTTCTTCAAGGCTGGTCATTTCGAAAGCCATCGGCTTGATCTCCGTACAGTTCCTGAATGATTCAAATCCTTTCAACGAAGTGATGCCCGCATACTCCGGATTTGCGATTCCCGACAGGAACGATTGGGGTATTTCCGTCACCATGTCCGCTTCCGGCTGTGTGAGTCCCTCATCCCCGTTGGTATTCCACATTTCCATGACCCTTGCCAACACGACAGGGTCGGTGAACCGGATAAAGTACTCGCCCGTGATGTTCAGCGTCAGCCTGTTGAAATACTCCCGCAACGTATTGGCAGTATCCTCATAGCAATTGGCGTTGATGTTCAGCGTGCCTTCAAGAACCGGGCGAGGATCATCACCAGCTACACCGGAACTATTAAGTCCAACATAAGTCCCGTCTGCTAGCTTTCCAAGGTTATCAAGCATTTCGGCTCCATTCTCATTATAGGTATATTCCCCGAACACTGCACGTACACGTTTAAGGGCATGTGCTTCTCCCTGCCCCTGTTGCGCATCCATAACTTTTATCAGAAGATCAATAGGGCTGATCTTAGGACACCCGGATACAAAAAAGTCTGTGATTCTTTCAGCACAATCATCTATTAAAACTCCGTTTTGAGTTAATAAAGGAAAGTTCTGTAATGTCAGATACCTGTTCGTGGATGGATATTGTACCAGTTCCAGACACCCGCCTTGCGGAAGCCTTATCTGCGTAAGTGACGTTCCATCAGCCCAAACCTTACGTAAATGCGTACATACGGAAAGGTCAAGAGAACCGGCCAACGTGGCTATGTTAGACAAAAGGATAGATTGCAGAGATACACAATCCGAGATAGTAAGTCCTGTGATCGCAATAATAATCCGTTCTGTACGGCTTCCAAGTTCCAGTTCACGCAACATTCTTCCTTTGATGATAAGGTTGCCGTTGACGTTTTTATCATGCCACTTACCAATACTCATTAGCCAACTGGCTCCCTGAATGATATTTTGCTGGTCACCTGTGCCGCCAAGGTCGATAACCATTCTGCATACCTGTCCCGCCTTTGTCCTGCTCCCCTTTACAATTGATGTACCGTTTGCAATAGTGGGATACATATCGATGGCGGGAATTATATCATAGGCGATAGCGTTTCCGGCAGCACGGACATTTATTGAATCTGTTCCATTTGCAGAATACTCCCCAAAACTATATTTTGAAGACATATACTGGATGCGCTTTTTCATCCATGCCGTTTCCGCGCTGTATAAATCCCCTAGTTCCTGTGTCAATGGGTCAGTATCATTCGTGTATCGTCCGGCATTCATCATTAGCTTGGCATTCTCATAGCGTTTAGAATCTTCATTCACTGTTACAGCCGGAAAATACTCTTTCACGTTGAGATAGTATTTCTGGTACCATGCATAAACTTTTTCTGCATGAGTACCGGATTTTAAGCCGCCTAATACCTCCATAGCCGACATCATAGAACGCATCCCTGCAGCAAGTTCGTCCGGAAACGCCAGTTCCAACAGATTCCAGAACACGG
This sequence comes from Bacteroides sp., assembly GCA_019412865.1. Classification (GTDB taxonomy): domain Bacteria; phylum Bacteroidota; class Bacteroidia; order Bacteroidales; family Bacteroidaceae; genus Bacteroides. Next base: position 5,718 of record DXOJ01000247.1, read on the forward strand.
AAGTTTCTCCATTCCATACTGAAGCCCCCGTATCATAGTTGTCATGCACTTCGACATAATACCCTTTTCGAAGTTGTCCCTGATTGGTGATAGGCATTATTGTATCAAGGTCGTCCTGTCTCCATTTCCATTTACAACCTTCCCCGAAACAATACGGATATGTGTTTTTCGCCCGGTTGTCGGTAGCAGCTACAAATTCGGTAAAGTTGTGATGGAATATTGCGTCGGAAATATCAAAATAGGTCTTAGCTTCAGCTCTAAATTTGGCAACACGGGCATTGATGAAAAGCGTATTCAGTTCATCATTTGTTTTTCCTACCAAATCAGCACTTGATAAACCGTACCCCTTATTTACAAGTTGGGATATCAGGTTTATTTGTCCTTCACCTATATCAGATGGTATGAACCTTTTTTCAGCCGCCTCATAGTAATACAGGTTATACAGGTCAGTGTCACCCGGCTTTGCGATCCAGTAGTCCACACCGTTTTCCTTATAGCTGGTCGCATCAGCGTTCAATTCTACCAGCGTCCCGTCAAACGGACAAATTCTGCTCGAACAGGAATAAGCTAGATTATAGGCAGGTATCCAGTATTTTATATTCTCCGTAAGTCCGCCGTCAAGATCGATACTGTTTTCTCCGTTATACTGCCATGACTCCTCGTCCTCGTTATATGTGATTCTGGTCGTATTCCAAGGCACACGGAACAAGGCGGGAAGTGGTGAGTTGTCGGCTCCCTCGATTGAGATGAGACCAGGAAACAAATCGGTATCATAGCCAAAACAATACTTGTCCCCCTTGTCCGGACCACCTGTGAATTCACCCATACAGGTATATACTATTTCCCCCTCGTCATTAAGTTCCTTGCGGAAAGCCATAAAGGGTTCCTGATAGACAGATACGCGGACTTTCGGATCAAGAGCCATTGCTTCATTAGTGAGTCCGAGCTGTTTATACAAATCCGTATATGAATTAACCGAACCAGCCTTGTGGTCTTGCATGGATGATGCCCAGTTTTTCTTGAATGTAACTGACGCACATGCGGGAACGTTATCAAACATGATAAACTTCTTTGTGGTTGTTGACCCATCAGCATAAGTAATAACAGATTTCGTCTTGTCAACCTTACACTTTTCATTCCATTCCCAGTATTTTTTAGAAGATGTGCCCTGACCACTCATTTCCACATTTGTGATAGACACGTTTCGTTCCGGGCGGTTTACAAATTGTATTTCAAGCGTACCTGTTCTCTTTGCGGTATCATCGTATGAAGGGAATATGTTATCGAATACAAAGACATTCATTTTTGCCCTTATGGCATCGAAGTCTAACTGTGTGGCCATTGCGTCATAAAGATTGTTATTCTCGCTTTCTTCAACCTTTTCATCGGTGCCGGGCAACCAATTGACATAATTCTTATGTACTGCATTGGAACCTAGACCAGTTTCATATATACGGATTCCATAGACATCCACGTCAGCATAGTCAGAACCTATAATTATATCTCCATTCTGCGCCCAATAATCATTTGATTCGTAAAGGAAAGTACGATTCTTTTTTCCATTGATATAAATAGAGCAAAGATTAAATCCGGCATTCCCATACATATTTGGTGAAATGGTCATAGCTATCCTAACACGTACACCATCATCGGTTGGAATTGATTGTAACTCCTCATTTTTAAGAGACTGGCTACACGGCCAGATGTTGTTGGCATAAATATTAAGTCCGGTAAATCCTTGCCCATCCGGTACCGACAAAGTAATAATAGGCTCGGAGTAGTCGGTAACATTATAAATCTTATAATCCAGTTCAATGGTTTTCCCATTACGGGCACTTTCTATTTCAAAAGGCTTGTAACCGATATCCAACAAACTTCCGGCCATCATTCTTAATACACGGTTTCCGTCACTGTCTACAGTCCATCCGTCGTTATTCCAGTTCATGCCTTCCCATTCGGCTGCGATTTGAGAACTGTCTATTTCATTGATAATCTTTTGGTAATTTGACTGACTGTTAGTACGTGTACGCGGGTTCATGTAAAAGACTGATCCGGCTGTAGCGGAAAAGCCGGAAGAGTTGCTCACAGGGAAGATCATAATATCGGTCAAAGGCTCTCCATTATCCGATACGGCTACAGAGATTTCAAAGTCCGTATCATCCACGGTTTCAATCTCCATTGCATAAGAGAAGCTGTTTTTCGTGTTGGTCGGTATCGTGCTCTCTTCACTGGTATAGACGGTAAGGTCATCCATTTTTATGGAGAACGTACCGCTTGTGGCCGTGGCGTCACCGTCATAGACGGCATATTCGAAAAGCTTGTTGTTCGCCCAGTTGGAAGCCTTATCAGAGAGGCTGTTCACGCACATCAGCTTCACCTGCTCGCCTTCCGATGCGCACATGATATTGAAAGACACCGTTTTGGTTTTAATGGTGCCATCGGAGTTTTCAAGATAAACGGATAATTTGTATACACCCGTCTGTTCGGGGTGGTCAATAGAGAAATTCAAAGCGGTATCCGTATAGATAACGTTTCCCAGTACTTGTTCGTACCCCTTGGCGTAGTTCTCTCCCTCAAGAGTGACTTTGAGTGTCTTGTTCACGTTTCCGGAGATGTAGAGGGGAATAGAAATTGCTCCAGAGTAGAGTGTCCACCACTGGAAGGTATCGGCCTTGACGGACAATGAAGTCATCGTCACGTTATAGGTATAAGCCGGGGTAGCCTGTCCGGTCACCTCACCAGTGATCTTCACCATGATCGAGTTGGCTCCATTCGCCAGATACTCCGCAATGTCTACTTTTGTGGCGGTAATGGAGATTACCATCAAGGTTTTTATCAGGGTGTAGTCCGTGCTGACGGAGTTCTTGATGAATATCTCGCACTTGCCACGTTCTCCCGTATTTTCATAAGGGTCATTGTAGCTGTATCGCTCCTGTGAGATGAAGGTGAAGTTGAGAACGCAGGGTTCGCCCTTTTGTGAGGTAAAGGACTTGTCACCGTTATTTTGGACACGGATATAGTATTGAACTCCGGTGGTGGAGTCAAGACGCTGGTAGATATCGTTGACGGAATCCTGCAGACTGTCTATTTCCTCTGAATGGATTGCGATAACTTCTTTATCCGCATCGGTGAAGTCATTGGTAGATAAATCTTTTCCATCCACTTTATCTACTTTTTTGTCAATAAGTTCCCGAAGTACGGTATCATCAAAATTTGTCTGATAATCTACCCATTCGCCATTTTTATATTGATACTCCTTATCTGTCTCTTTTACATAGACGACACAGCCTTCTGTTAATCGGTCGGCTGTAATGGCATTCCTTGCGTCAATAGTAGATACCTCCTTATGACCACCTTTACCATAAATAGAATAGTGCGTAGGATATACGTCTCTACTTGTGCCCGGAACAATGGGGGAATATACATTCGTCCCTTTCAATTCTTCACTCATTTCACCTCAATATTTAATACACCCGTCTGGATGCTATTTAAACGATAAATAGTGTAACTCTCTTTGTGCCCGAAAGTATTTGTAACTTCACGAGTTTCTTCTTTCCAGTCTGTATTACGCAATCCTCCAATCCAAAACTGAATACCAGATACCATAGATGTAGGCAGGATGTAATAAGGATACTTACCACCGGTACAATCGAATACAGTAGAGCCTTGCGTCCGGCCGGCCCATGTACTGGATAAGCCTAATATTTGCTCATTTGTCAAAGTGTCGTTGGCAGATACTCCGTAGTACTTCTTTAGCTTGAATTGGGCGGACACGGACTTGCTGTAAGTCTGGCCGGCAGATACAGAACGAAGAGTATAAGTCGTGTCGGATGTTACTCCTGTGTATTGCTTTGCCCTGATTCCGATTAGCAGTGATTCATTATTGATTGATTGTGATTCGATATCCCGGTCATAAGTCCATGAGAGATTTATAGTCTGTGAGCTGCCTTTCTCATAAGTTCCGCCACCGGATAAAGTCATGGTAAACGGAAATACTTTCGACATCAGTTGTGAGACTTGAGAGAATAAAGCCGTATTAATTGTCCATTCGGAAGTTCCGGCTAATCTGACCAATATATCATCTGTATCAGATACGCTGTCAGCTTCATCAGTTACATTATCAAGTTCACCCAGTGTCGCCGCACCACCTGTAGCAGTACGCATTTCTTCAACAAATACATCTTCGTTCTCTTCTACAATACCATCCCTGAACTCTTCTGATAATAAAGACATCAGCATAGGCTCTACAACTTCCGTTTTGCGAACGACCAAGCCGTTATTAGCTTCAACAAGGCCTTCCGAAACAACACCTTTCAAGAAGGTTATAAGGCCGGAAGCTGTGTCATTTTTGACCTTGGATAGATACAAGTCTTTTAAAGATTCGATAGCCTCCTTAAATCTGTCGGAGATTGTATCAAGTTCTTTGTTTATTCGGAGTGACGAGAGAACATTGCTATCTGAAAGTTCCGTCACCTCATCATCCTTTGCTATTATTCTGGATAATATTTCAGCAAGCACCCGAAGCGATGAAAGAACATTTTTGTCGGTTAACGATCGCATATCATCAACCTTTATGATATCAATATTAGTCCCTCCACTTCCTGTTATTACTGTACTTCCGCCTCCGTTACCAGAGCGTACAACAGTAGCCCCAGCCGGATAATTCTTCGACCGGGGATTAGATGGAATTGCTTTTGACTTTATTAATATCGCATCACTCATACTTCTATCATTATACATTCAAACCGATTCATCTTATAGTCGATTGTGCCTCCAGCATTGATAAATCTCTTATTAACCATATAATTGTCAGACAAACGGGATAGAGGTGTTAAATCGAATGTCTGTTTTATTACCTGTGTTAACTTTATCTGGGGGGCACTATACCGCTTAATTATTCTTCTTATTAGATGCTCCTCTGGGCGGATGGTTGTTCCTTCAATCACGGAGTATAAGTTATCAGTCAGATAGTTATCCCCTATAATAACTTTACTATAACAAGCTCCATCATTATTATGAGAAGTAATTTTAAATTCTATTTCATCCAATTCATTGATATAATTTTCATTTGCTATATTTTCATAAATACGATCTGTATCATTATTTTTTTCTTCGTCTTGTTCTGGTATCCCGGAAAATAATTGTAGTTTTAAATCACGCATGAAAGTATAGTATGGATAACGTTTAATCCGACCGCCTTCTCCGTAATTATTGGGAAAAGGACGTAATACTGTAAGTTCAATTTTTCCAAAAAGTTTATCTGATGCTTTAATCGGTATTGCATATCCTTTAGAATCTATATTCATGTCATAAGTTACATTGTTTTCAAAATCATTCCACTCATACCATACTTTACTTTTTCCATATCCACCGCATTTAATAATAAAACGAGATTCTTCCTTGGTCCATTTTCCACCTGTCCAATATTTGTCCCCTATCTTCAATTTGAATTTACAACAATTATCTCCAACTGTATTATTCCAAGTGCCATCACCTCCCTGAGCCGGGCTGGTGTATAGTGAATCTGATTGAAAGTATTGTCCAGAAAGCAATAGATAACTTGATCCATCAGATGGAGAGATTATAGTTTCTACCAAATAGTCAGAATTAATCTGTAATACTGGGATATCTTTATTTAGGAATAGTGTCAAGTCAGTCAAAGAACTATAATTCTTGTTGCTTAATCCCATTCCTATAATTAGCACATCTTCAAAGCTTAACGATGATGGTGTGCCATCTTCCCACTTATATTTCGCCTGCTTGCTTATTAACGATCCTATATTATTAATAACAGCATTATCAGCATTGTTTCCTAATGACTCCAAATCGATGTCGATCTTTTGCAATGAATCTTTGTCACTAAATACATTGTTGAACCGAGGATTTATGTAAAATTTAACAAAGAATGAAAAACGATCCCCCTCTATTTTTCGATAATATGGGCTATTTTTAATCAGAGGGCTTAATAAAGAATCTCCAAATAAATCAGGAATAAGTGAATCCACCGGATAATTACTATCTTTTACTGTCACCTTATTATAACCAGGCAAGATATCTAATGCATGATCGGATCCAGCGAAACCTATACTTTGTACATTAAGCAAGTTCAATCCCTCTGTTCCTATTTTCTCGAATGTTACAGGATCATATTTATAGAATTCCCCGATATGATCTATATCTGTGAAGTATAAATCCCCTCTCCAATCAACGCAAGTCCAATTAAGGAATTTGCAAACCTCTTCTAATACTTCTTTCAAATTCATAGCCTTATCATCTTCATCGAAGAAATTCTGTTCACTTACCGTTATACCTTCTAACACATTGCTTTCTGTTGCATAACTTTCTACGTCTTTCGCATATACATGGGGGAAATATACAGCATTGTATTGAGCCGAAGTCGAAGTAATACATTTTTTTATTAGGTCCCAGAAAGACACAAATGTGCGGCTCTCCCCCATTTGTTTATAATCAATAAATTCAAGGGTGGACATAGCACTCATGCACTCCAGTTCAAGATTAAATGTCTTCAAAGTGTAATCTTGTGTGTAAAGTTCTGGTTTTATGAATCCACACCAAGTAACTAAGCCATCTACTTTCAAGGTCACCCGATACATTTGATAACCTGTAGAAAACAAACTTTGCAGGTAGTCGCTACCAACAACCCGGATCGTTGCTGTACTAAATCGAGTAGGAGTATAAAGAAATTCTTCATCCTCTATATCAACTGTAAAAGGAGAATCACCAGCAGGGATTAATTCTTTCGACTTACCTGTATAGTTTTCTTTTTCGATTTCTACCACACATGGAACATTGTCCAGTGTGGCGAATGGTACTGTATATATAAG
>DXOJ01000248.1 GCA_019412865.1 Bacteroides sp.
TATATAAATAGGGTAAGTAACCTGCCCCTCCGGGTTGTCCATTCTTTGTTCAATAAATTTTAGGAGGGGCTCAAATCGTCCAGTGGACGATTGCTCTGAGCCGACCGGAACGGAGTGGAGAAATTATGGACAAAGTAAATGGAAGATTGACGGTATATTTTGAAGAACCATTTTGGGTAGGCATATTTGAGCATATTGAAGATGGTAAATTATCTGTGGCAAAGGTAACATTTGGCGTAGAAACAAAAGATTATGAAGTGCAGGAATATATTCAAAAATACTATTTCAGTTTGAAATTCAGTCCAGCTGTTGAAGCTATTGTAAAGAATATAAAAAGAAATCCGAAACGGATGCAGCGTGCAGCAAAAAAACAGATACTGGAAACTGGCATTGGAACAAAATCTCAACAGGCATTGAAATTACAGCAGGAACAGAACAAGCAGGAGCGTAAAGAGAGAAGCCGAAAGAAAAAAGAGGCGGAAGAACAGCGAATGTTTGAACTGAAACAGCGAAAGAAAAGAGAAAAGCATAAGGGGCATTAAAACTCCTTGGGCTTTTTCTTAAATCGGGCTTTATTGATGTGATTGATTTTGGTCTTAATGAAATATGCGTGAGGTAAGAATATGGGAATTATAAAAAATGCTATACCAATATTGGAGTTTGATACAGAACAGACAGCTGTCATAAGTCCTGTACATGAAAATTTACAACTCAATCTTCCGAAAAAGTGTGTATTCGCATTTCTTGGTAATTGTATAGATGAGTATGCGGACAAATCTGATACTAAACAAGTATCTTCTTTTATCAGTGTAACAAAGAGTTACCCTATTTATGTAACAAAATATAAAGGAGAGAAAATTGTTCTTTGTCAGGCACCTGTCGGTGCGGCTGCTGCTACGCAAATCCTTGATTGGCTAATTGGTTATGGTGTTTGTGAGATTATCTCAGCCGGTAGTTGTGGTGCACTTGAATATTTTGAAGAAGGTACATTTCTTGTGCCAGCCAAAGCATTGCGTGATGAAGGGACTTCATATCATTATGCTCCTCCATCCCGTTTTATGGAAACCAACGAAAGAGCCAGAATGGCTATTGAGAAAACGTTAGTTCAACACAACATGAAATATCAAGAGGTTATTACATGGTCGACAGACGGTTTCTTTCGTGAAACAAAAGAAAAAGTTGAATATCGTAAAAAAGAAGGCTGTGCTGTTGTGGAAATGGAGTGTTCAGCACTTTCAGCGTGTGCAGCTTTCAGAAAAGTAATATGGGGAATGATACTGTATACTGCAGATAGTCTAGCGGATGTTGAAAGATATGATGAACGACATTGGGGTGGTAATGCAGATGAGTATGCCCTTACATTATGTCTTGACGCTGTATTAGAAATATAGCTTCTAGTGGAATTTGGAGGGAGTAAATTCATGGCATTAAAATTAGTTAAAGGTAGTTTGCAATACAAAAATCAAATTATAATGCACAGAATATAGTAGAGACAGAACAACTCGTAGAAATGTTGAAGCAAAATGGAATAG
>DXOJ01000249.1:0-1135 GCA_019412865.1 Bacteroides sp.
CAAAATAATAATTACCCTTTCAAAACGACGCGTAACCATGTCTGGTACATTGCCGTGAACGAAGGACGGGTGTTGGGATTCATGCCCGTGAAAATGACCTTGATGAACAACTGCATAGATAACTACTATATTAGCGGGGATAACCCCACTGTTATAGAGGGGATATTGGACCGTATTATCCATGATTTTTCTGCTGACGGTTCTCTCGTGGCCGTTGTACACAAACGCCACGTGGAAGGCTTTTCCACGAAGGGGTTCATTCCCTATTTCGAATGGAAGAAATATATCAAGATGCGTTATCATGAAGGAGGTAGGTCATGATACGCCGGTTGGACGTCTACGAGGCCGCCAACCGGAGATTGAAGATCATTTTTGACTTTTTTGATTACGTGTATGTCTCTTTTTCCGGTGGCAAGGATAGCGGTGTCCTTCTTCATTTGTGTATGGATTATATTCGCAGGCATGCTCCCGGCAGAAAACTGGGAGTGTTCCACATGGACTATGAGGTGCAGTACCGCCAGAGCACGGAGTACGTGGAAAGGATGTTTTCCAATAACCGGGATATCCTTGATGTGTTCCACTGTTGTGTTCCTTTTAAGGTGTATGTCGTTCTGCCAATACACTTTTTATGCCGTATCTGCAGAAGAACCGGCCATTATATGACAACGGCCGATGTGTTAAGGCTATTTCTTGGATTCTTCCAAAGAAACCTTGCGAAACTCCTTCATCAATTTTTCCAGTTCCAACGAAGCCTTGCGGGCACGGGTACCTGCGGCCTTGTTGCCTTTTTCAATCTGAAGTGCCGCATCCGTGGAGAATGTAGCATATACTTCTTGTATTTTTGAAACCAATTCTTTCATATAAATTCTATTTAAGTTATTGATTACAAAGGTAGTGAAAATAATCGAAAATAAAAGCGATTTTGTCAATATAATAACTATCTTTCTGGTAATCAGTAAGATTTAACACCCATTGTAGAGTGTGATTATTCACCAACACAGAAAATCCTCCGTATTCCGGAGGATTGCAGGGGAATTACCAAGGTATTTGCGAGTATATGGACATGCACAATCAGAACATTTCTTCCATTTGCCGTTTGATTTCTTCCCGTTTCGTATTCTTGTAGTAGTGCTTA
>DXOJ01000249.1:1145-2746 GCA_019412865.1 Bacteroides sp.
GTTAATGGACTGTTGCCCGTCATCTCTGCAATCACATATGGATTGTTACCGGCATCTACCATCTTTGATATGAAAGAACCACGGGCGGAATACCAGGTGATGTTTTCTTTAATGCGTAGTATCTTGCATGCTTTCGTCAAGGTTTGTGAAAGACGTGTGGAAATTTGCTTGACACGTGTAGTCTTCTTGGAAGTGGTCGTGTGTTTATGTGTAAAAACAGGAAATACATAATTTCCGTAACTTTGCCCACGGTATTTATTCATGATGGCTTTTGCTTTGCTGAGAAGCTCCGGTTTGGCTGTTTTGGGAAACTTGATACGTTCATAGACGATGCGGTCTTTCTGGACCAAATCCCATGTCAGGTTACAGACATCGACATTCGCCATACCTCCGGTATAGTAGCTGAACAGGAACAAATCAAGATGCAACTGCTCTTTCTTCGTAAACAGGGTACGGTCAACATTTGCAATTTTTGCTATGACTGTTTCCGGGACTGCTCTTGAAATGCTTTCCGGCCAATTGATATCATCACCGAGACAGAGGAAGTTCTCCATATTCACCCCGTACATCTCTTTCTTTTCCGCCTGCCTGCATACAGCACGGAGCAACCTCAATTTGTGCGTGAGTCCGGCCTTGTTGCCGTTTCTGATACCTCTTTCTTTAAGCCAAAATGCAAAGTCAAGAAGAAACTCTTCTGTAATGTCAGCAAAGAAATAAGAGGAAAAGGCTTTTGCATATTTTTCTTTTGTAAACGCCTGCAGTTCACGCTTGAGATAGACATACCGTTTGGCATTGGTCGTACTATCGACGATCTGCCCGTTCTTGATGCGTTTCTTGTTTTTGAATGTCTCTTCAAGATAATCGATCATCTGCTGGACGCTCTTTACTTTGACCTCGGGTTTTGCCGCCTTGATTTCATCGAAGCAATGTGACAACTGGACGGGCGACCAGTTTCTGCCTTCCATCTCCCAGGTATCAGCGACATGCAGATATTTGGTTCGCAAATCGAAAAGCAGTTTGTTCTTGGTAGTGGCTTCCGCACTCCCTATACGGAAACTCTGAGACTTGACATCCCAGTCTTTTAATAGCCCTGTAATGTTTATAACCTTCGGCACACGGGCGTAACCGGTCTTGAAGAAAATCATCTCCAGCTTGACCATCTTGGTGTCTTTCGGGTTCTGCTTACCCCTAATGTTAATCGTATACATAGATTGATAACGAGTTAGTTAATGGCTTATTATTAATTCGTATTAGTAGGAATCAATTGGTATTAATTAACCTACATAGAAACCTACATGAAAAGAGTAGTTTCCTTAGCGAAATAATGTTTATACAAATAAATCCGTACGTGTGTCATTATCTAACTTGTTATCAATCAAATCTTTCTATCATTTACGAACGTTGTGTCCGAAAAAAGGGGGTGCCTATTTGGATGTCATCCTTTTTTAATGCTTCGAAAGCGGCCAATGCCATCACGCCCAATGCCAGGGTAAAGAGTACATTGTGCGTCCCGTCTGCGCCATTCAGCAGATACCAGGGCACTTCACTGACTACAGCAAACCCGAGCAGCTGCAGGAAGTACTTCATCCGGTTTCGGGTAT
>DXOJ01000025.1 GCA_019412865.1 Bacteroides sp.
ACTACAGACCGGAGAATGCATTTGAAAAATCAGTCTTGACAAGACTCGAGAAAATCCCTACGGACATCTACGAATCCGTAGAAGAAGGTGCTAACTATATTGCGCGCGAAATAGCACAAACCATACGCGAAAAACAAAAGGCAGGACGTTTCTGTGTATTGGCACTTCCCGGAGGTGACTCACCCAGCCACGTATATACCGAACTTATCCGTATGCATAAGGAAGAGGGACTTAGCTTCCGCAATGTGATCGTATTTAATATGTATGAGTATTATCCGTTGTCTCCCGATGCAATCAACAGCAACTTCAACGCTTTGAAGAGTATGTTGCTGGACCACATCGACATTGACAAGCAGAATATATTCACTCCCGATGGAAGCATTGCCAAAGATACTATCTTTGAATATTGCCGCCTGTATGAACAACGCATTGAAAGCTTCGGAGGTATTGATATTGCTTTGTTAGGTATCGGTCGTGTAGGTAACATTGCGTTCAACGAACCGGGTTCCCGACTGAACTCTACCACTCGTCTGATTTTGTTGGATAACGCATCACGCAATGAGGCATCCAAGATTTTCGGAACGTTGGATAATACTCCGATCAGTTCTATTACAATGGGAGTAGCCACTATTCTTGGTGCAAAGAAAGTGTATCTGCTTGCCTGGGGTGAGAATAAAGCAGCTATGATTAAAGAATGTGTGGAAGGTGCGATCACTGACACAATTCCTGCTTCTTACCTGCAAACTCACAACAATGCGCATGTAGCTCTCGATCTTTCGGCAGCCATGAACTTAACACGTATCCAACGTCCTTGGTTAGTCACTTCCTGCGAATGGAACGATAAGTTAATCCGTAGCGCTATTGTTTGGCTGTGTCAGCTGACCGGCAAACCGATTCTGAAATTGACCAATAAAGATTATAACGAAAACGGGTTAAGTGAGCTTCTGGCACTTTATGGTTCTGCATACAATGTAAATATCAAAATTTTCAATGATTTGCAGCACACCATTACCGGATGGCCGGGTGGCAAGCCCAATGCTGATGATACCTATCGTCCGGAACGCGCAAAACCATATCCGAAACGCGTAATCATCTTCTCTCCGCATCCGGATGATGATGTTATTTCCATGGGTGGTACACTTCGCCGTTTGGTAGAGCAGAAACACGAAGTACACGTAGCTTACGAAACTTCCGGTAATATCGCTGTAGGTGACGAGGAAGTAGTTCGTTTCATGCATTTCATCAATGGATTCAACCAACTCTTCAATAACAGTGAAGACTTGGTTATCAATGAAAAATATACAGAAATACGCAATTTCTTGAAAGAGAAGAAAGACGGTGATATGGACAGCCGTGATATTCTGACTATCAAAGGTCTGATTCGTCGTGGTGAAGCCCGTACGGCTTGTACTTATAATAATATACCGTTGGAACGTTGCCATTTCCTTGATCTGCCATTCTATGAAACAGGTAAGATTCAGAAAAACCCGATCAGTGAAGCAGACGTAGAAATTGTACGCAACTTGCTCCGTGAAATAAAACCTCACCAAATTTTCGTTGCAGGTGACCTAGCCGACCCACATGGAACTCACCGTGTATGTACAGACGCTGTATTTGCTGCTGTCGATCTTGAAAAAGAAGAAGGTGCCAAATGGCTGAAAGACTGTCGTATCTGGATGTACCGTGGTGCGTGGGCTGAATGGGAAATCGAGAATATTGAAATGGCAGTGCCTATCAGTCCGGAAGAACTTCGTGCAAAACGTAACTCTATCCTGAAACATCAGTCGCAAATGGAAAGTGCTCCGTTCCTGGGTAACGACGAACGTTTGTTCTGGCAACGTAGCGAAGATCGTAACCGTGGTACAGCTACTTTGTACGATCAGTTGGGACTGGCTTCTTACGAAGCAATGGAAGCATTTGTAGAATATGTTCCATTATAAGAGTAATCATTCTTAATTAAGAGAATATAAAACAATGAAAGAAGAGTGGGAAGTTTCGATACTTCTCGCTCTTTTTTGTTTATTTTTGCGGAAGAATTCACCACAGAGGAAAGGAGGACACAGAGGTTAAATCTATGAAGCGATATAGCGATATAAAATGGTTGTTCATAATAACTCTGTGTCCTCCTTTCCTCTGTGGTGAAAATGAAAATAAAAGCATTGAATGATGAAAAAGATAATAGTGTTTCTTCTATGCCTCACTATAGGCGCAAACTACCTTTTCGCTCAAGACATTGAAAGAAATGTAAAAGAGCGGCTGACGGATTACTTCAACCAATATACCGCAACAGCCCAAATCAGCACTCCTAAACTGAATAGCTTCGATATTAATTACGACCGTAAGACGATTGCAATCTATGCATCGGAGAGCTTCGCCTATCAGCCTTTCCGACCGGAAACTGTAGAAAATATTTATAATCAAGTAAAAGAGTTGCTTCCGGGTCCCGTTCATTATTACCAGCTCACCATTTATGCGGATGGGAAACCTATTGAGGATTTGGTACCTAATTTCTACCGGAACAAGAAAAAGGATAAAGGACGGTTATCCTTAAATGTAGATTATAAAGGAGCTCCCTGGGTGAAAAACACTTCACGTCCCAATGAAATCTCACGCGGACTACAAGATCGCCACATTGCAATCTGGCAAAGCCACGGCAACTATTTCAAAAATGACAAAAACGAATGGGGATGGCAACGCCCCCGATTGTTCTGCACCACAGAAGATATGTTCACTCAATCTTTTGTCCTTCCTTATGTGATTCCAATGCTGGAAAATGCAGGAGCGATTGTTTACACTCCCCGCGAACGGGATACACAAAAGAATGAAATCATCGTAGATAATGATACTCCCAACGCTTCTCTTTATTTGGAAGTGGGTGGTAAAAAGACTAATTGGACAAATGCTCCGGTAAGAGGATTTGCTCAAAAGAAAACAATCTATAAAGAGGAAGAAAATCCTTTCACTGACGGGACCTGTCGTTTTATTCCAACAGAGAAAAAGAAAAAGAAGAATAAAGACCAGGTATTTGCCGAATGGGTGCCTACTCTACCGGTAACAGGCAAGTATGCAGTTTATGTTTCCTACCAGACATTGCCCAACAGTGTAAGCGACGCCAAATATCTGGTATTCCATAACGGTGGAGTTACCGAATTTAAAGTAAATCAAAAGATAGGTGGAGGCACATGGGTTTATCTCGGTACTTTTGAATTCGACAAAGGGAACAACGACTACGGCATGGTGGTTCTTAGCAACGAGAGCAGCGAACATGGAGTTGTATGTGCCGATGCAGTACGTTTTGGAGGAGGAATGGGTAACATTGCCCGTGGAGGAAGAATCAGTGGGCTACCGCGTTACTTGGAAGGAGCACGCTACTCTGCTCAATGGGCGGGAATGCCATACGAAGTATATGCCGGACGAAAAGGTGAAAACGACTATATAGACGATATCAACACACGCTCTAACGTTATCAATTATTTATCGGGCAGTTCCGTCTATAACCCACAACAGTCGGGTCTGGGCGTACCTTTGGAAATGACGATGGCATTGCACAGTGACGCCGGATGCATCAAAACAGACGAACTGATCGGATCACTCGGCATTTACACCACCGATTTCAATAATGGCAAACTGAATGCAGGAACAGACCGGTATGCCTCACGTGATCTGGCAGACATTCTGCTGACACAGATTCAGAAAGATATTTATTCAAGCTACAGCTTGCCGTGGACACGCCGCAGCATGTGGAACCGGAATTATAGTGAAACACGTCTTCCAGCTACGCCTTCTACAATTATTGAACTACTCTCCCACCAGAACTTCGCAGATATGCAGTTAGGACATGATCCGAACTTTAAATTTACAGTGGGACGTGCCATCTACAAAGGAATTTTGCAATTCATTACCAGCCAGCATGATAAAGAATACATCGTTCAGCCTCTGCCTGTGAGCAATTTCGCCATTCAATTCGGAAAGAAAAAGAATACATTAGAACTTTCATGGAAAGGCGAAGACGATCCGCAAGAACCGACTGCACGACCACGGGAATACATTGTATATACCCGCATCGGTTATGGAGGTTTTGACAATGGCACTTTAGTCAGCAAAACGTCCCATACCGTTAAGATAGAACCGGGACTCGTTTATTCATTCAAGGTAACTGCTGTAAACCGGGGCGGGGAAAGTTTTCCTTCTGAAATCCTCTCCGCTTATAAAGCCAAACGTGAACAGGGAAAAGTAATCATCATCAATGGCTTTGACAGAATCAGCGGTCCGGCGGTCGTTAACACTTCTGAAAAAGCCGGATTCGATCTAATGCAAGATCCCGGCGTTCCGTATATATCGAATATTTCATTTTGCGGAGCACAAACCAGTTTCGACCGTACACAAGCCGGTAAAGAAGGAAAAGGAAGTCTGGGACATAGCGGAAACGAATTAGAAGGAATGAAAATTGCAGGAAACACGTTCGACTATCCTTTTATTCACGGAAAAGCAATTCAGGCAGCCGGAAAATATAGTTTCGTATCATGCAGCGACGAAGCAGTAGAGAACGGATTGGTTACATTAGAAGATTATCCAGTAGTAGATTATATTTTGGGACTGGAAAAAGAAGATCCTGCAAGTAAAGCATATTACAAGACATTCTCTTCGGCTATGCAACGGATTATGAGTAGTTATTGCCAAGCGGGAGGTAACCTGTTTGTCAGTGGTGCTTATGTAGGAAGTGATATGAGTGGAACACAAGGAAACCGGGAGTTTACGGAGAAAATACTGAAATATGGTTATCAAGGTAGCCTGACGGATAAGAGTTCGAATCAGATTAAAGGATTGGGCCGTACTATTACAATCCCACGTCTGCCTAATGAAAGCAGTTATGCTGTACCTGCTGCCGATTGTATTGTTCCCGTAGATACTGCCTTCCCCGTATTTACGTATGCACCCGGCAATCAGAGTGCAGGTATTGCCTACAAAGGAAACTACCGTACTTTTGTATTGGGCTTTCCTTTTGAAAGTATCCAGTCCGAAGCAGACCGGGCAACCATTATGGCAGGCATCTTGGGATTCTTTACTCAAAAATAAAAAATATCCTTTTTTTTAATCC
>DXOJ01000250.1 GCA_019412865.1 Bacteroides sp.
GAATATGTTTGATTGTCAAAGGCAGCTCCTCTCCTTTCTTTATTTGGGGAGAAGTGATGACGACCGTTTTACGTTCTCCGGGAAGAAGGTCGAAAAAGTTGTCGCTGAAACGGGCTCCCTGCAAAGGAATTTCAATAAAGACATCTTTTGCAAGAGCGGGAGAAAACAATGTCAGTTCACACATGCCGTCTTTCTGTTTCATCTTGCAGGAAACGGTTGTTTCAGGCAGAAGCAGGTCTTTTGTTTTTCTAAAGAAGTATACGGTTTCGGCAAGGGTGTTTCCTGCCTTGTCTTTTAGCGTCAGTTGCATGAAACAGCGTTGCTGTTCTTCCGGTGATAGCCAGGTGTCGGGTTTTATACGGTACACGCATTGGGAAGTGTTAGCCGGAACTGTCAATGTGTTGAGTTGTATAGGCTTGCCTTGTTTCTTTCCGTCAAAGTCTGTTACTTTCATTTCCAACATCAGGTGGTCTTTGGTGTCCGGACAGTCGGAAATCAGGTAGATATTGAGGCTGTCGTTCTGCTGGATAGGATTGATGAGGATTGGAGCAAAGACTCGTTTGGCTTGGTAATGCAGGGCTTTCCAGTTACCGTAATAGTCGATGCTCGACCAGGATACTACCGGCCAGCTGTCATTCAGTTGCCAATACAGGGTACCCATACAGTAAGGACGGTTCCGGCGGTGTGCTTCCAGTCCGTGACGCATTCCTTGTCCTTGCAGTACTAGTCCGACATAGACAAAGTCTTCAAATTTTTCGGGGATGATATAGTCGCGCTCCATGTAGGTACGAATCAGGGCGTTGCCGATGCTGCTTTTCTGATGAGCATTCATCACTTCCGATTCTATCTGATAATCTTCCGGAGCGGCGAAAGTGGAGATGGTCTTCATTTCCGGGAAGGACTGAAAACCGAATTCGCTCATGAAACGGGGCAGGTCTGTATCGAGTGACTCGAATGTTTTTTGACCATACCAGACTCCCCAGTTATGGCTGTCTCCTATCCCCCAGGATTCAGGACGCCTCCAGTTGGCAAAATACGGGGAGCTGTGTATGTAGAAACGGTCGGCATCCAGTTCCTTAACCTTGGCTGGAAGGAGCTGATGGAACAGTTTGTCGTAGCCTCGAAACATTTCCTGATAGATTTCGGGCGGGAAGTTCTTGTCGAATCCCCAATATTTTAAGGCTTCCAGTATTTCGTTATTGCCGCACCACATCGCCAGGGAAGCATGATTGCGAAGGCGACGGATGTTATAGCAGGCTTCCGCCTCTACCCTTTTCAGAAAGGTGGGGTCGGACGGATAGGGAGTGCAGGCAAACATGAAGTCTTGCCACACCAGTATTCCGTTTTCATCTGCCAGGTCATAGAAACGGTCATCTTCGTACGTTCCACCTCCCCATACACGAATGACATTCATGTTCGCTTCGCGGATGTCGCGGAATAAGGTTTGGTAGCGTTCGGTAGTGACGTTAGTCAAGAGTGCATCCTGGGGGATGTAATTGGCTCCTTTGGCAAACATAGGTACACCATTTACTTCAAAATAGAAGGATTCTCCGTCTTTATCTTTTTCATTAACGAGGCGAACAGTACGCAGTCCTATCCGGTGCGATTGCTCGGCTACGACTTTATCTTCTACTATGATTTGAGCGGAGAAATCATACAGGGCGGGCTTTCCCCATCCATTCGGCATCCAACGTACGGGGGATGCCACTTCGGAAGGTATGGAAACATGATTGATTCCGGGCTGTAAGGTGATTGCCTGGCTGATGCTTTTTTCTGCACTTCCTTCGAATGAGGTATTGATTCTCACCTCTGCCTGAAGTGGCCGGGAGAGTATGTTGTTTATTTCTAATTCATTAGACAGATTTGCGAGCTGGTCGGTCAGTGCGAGTTGCTTTACGTGATAGTCACTGATAGAAGCTGCGTCATAAAAACGGATGGTCACCGGACGCCAGATGCCGCTGGTCACCATGCGGATTCCCCAGTCCCAGCCATAACTGTAAGGGGCTTTACGGGAGAATATGCTTAAATGTTTGTCGTGATGGTCGTTGTCTGCCGGATAGTTGAATCCGTTCGAGTTATATTGAGGCAGTGTCTGCCGGATGGGGGAATGAAAATAGATGTGAAGAAGGTTTTCTCCGATACGGAGTTGGGACTTGACAGGTATGGTATAACCGACAAACATGTTATCGGCTTTCAGCAACAATGCTCCATTGAGGTATACATCGGCGTATGTGTCAAGACCTTCAAAAACCAATTGGGCGTCATCCCGTTTCAGTTGTTCGGGGGTAACTGTAAAAGCAGTCCGGTATTCCCAGTCTTCATTTTCCACCCACTGAATCTTTTGTTCATTGATGCCATAAAAAGGATCGGGAAGTTGTTTATGGTTGATAAGATCCTGATGAACGGTGCCCGGAACCTGTGCCGGTCGCCACAGCTCCGTCCCTGCCTGGGAAAACTCCCAGCCTGTATTTAGAACGACAACTTCGGAATTGTCATTGCTCTGTGCATATGCCATACTGCAACAGCATAGTAGTTCACATGCTATTTGAGCCTTTTTTCCGATCAAATTAATCATCATAGTGGGGGCATTAGATATTAACGGATTCAAAGATATTATTTTTTCAGCAAATTTCACTGATAATTTAACAAAATATGTTGTTTTTGCACGCCACGATAAATATACGGTTTTATTCTTTTATCATATCGGATAGTTTAACCGCTATTATATCTATCATTTCATTCCTAACAAATCTGTTAATTTCACCGCCTGAAAAGTCATGTGTGCCACACTGCTCTCATATAGAATACCGATTGTCTCTTTATCAATCATCGTCAGGCAACTATATCCCCATCCTTCTGCTTCGTCGAGCATGATTTGATGTTCGGGCAACCAGGTAAGTCCTTTATCCAGACTTGCTTTTATTGTTATATGATTGCGCCCTTTAGTTGTATCCGGATTTGAAAACAACAGGAGGTCTTTATTCAAAATGTTGTCCTTGGCATCGACATGAATCAGACTGGCCATACATACCGGTTCCTGAAGTGCCTTACGTGAAGACGGATGTTCTGTCCAGGTTTTTCCCAAATCTTTCGTTATGGCAATAGCCCGGCTTCCTCCTCTATTGTCACGCATATTCAGCATCAATACTCCCGGTTCTATTTCCGCAACTTGTGCTTCCGTTGTATTTGTTCGTGCCATATTGTGCATTTTCCACGTTTTCCCCCGGTCTTTACTATACATGATTCCTGCATTCGGAACACGGGTAGAGTCTATAAACTGCGTTGGAAATACTAATGTGCCGTCGCTCATCGTTATTCCACGTCCGGGTCCTTGAAGGAGAAAATACCAAGACGGATCTTTTACCTGCTCTGTTATATTGATCGGTTTCGACCATGTTTTACCATCGTCTGTGCTCTTTGCCAATACCAGCTGTGCGGTATGGTTTATATCCATTCCCGGATGGGAGCTCCACCAGGCACGTTGATTACCCATACCATGTGCCCATGCGGCAACCACCCAGACGGTATTCGTTTGAGTATCTACCAAAATAGAGGGATCTCCTACCCCATTCTGTGCTTTAGGCAAACCGCCATACTCACCAAATGAAAGCGGAAGACGCATTTTCTCCCAGCTCTTCCCTCCGTCAGTGCTACGACTCAAACCCACATCTACATATTCCTGTAAATCGACACTACTATTATATCGGACATCGTACACTCCCAATAATGTTCCTTTATTGGTTGTCACTAATCCGGGAATACGGAAGGAAGCAGAACCGTCATTACCAGCATGACGAACTCCGACTGCCATCCGGTGAGTAATATCTTTCGGAGAAATAAATTTACAATAGAGTTCTTTCCCATCCACTTTTACAGCACGTAAATCAGAGACTATTTTAGTATGCAAAGAGGCATCTGTTTTCATCTGCAAACTGATCCAAAAAAAGTTGACACCTGGAAATAAATTGTAATTACCTCTTAATACAACTTTTTCCGATGGTCCGACCTCTGCACATTTTATGGAATAAGAAGGATTAGCCGCCAATGTCGCACCTGGTCGATGGCTGGATATGTACTCTACAGGGGCAAAGCGATTTTTGTTTTGATCTTGTAAGGCCTCTGTTCCTCCATAATAGAGTTTGATTGCCTGAACATCCGCTAAGTTGGTACTTTTACTGAAATCTAAAACAACTTCATCGAGTATCTTGCTTTCCTTTGCATCCAACCGGATATAGAACAGAACATTATCCTGCCGCTCTATCAAAACCGGGATTTGTGTTTCATGGATAAATACTGTGTCTGAAGCTTTTACGTCAAAAGAATAGCCTAATAAGACAAGGAAAAGTAAATAAAAAATTCTTCTCATAATGGGGGGTATTAGTTAGTTTAACGCGATAAAGATAAAACTTTTCTACCATAATACAGCTATGCAAACAGTTAACTTTCATTTTACCAAGTTCTGGTAGGACTAGTCAATACTTTGACCACCATTCTGGCTCTTG
>DXOJ01000251.1 GCA_019412865.1 Bacteroides sp.
GGATACTGTTTCCGTACAATATTCCGCAGATGGGCACTTTTTAAGGGACGACTAAATATAATATAGAAAGATAGTAAATGAAGAAGTTATTATTGTTGAGTTGTTTGTTGTGTGCAAGCCTTTGCGCGGTTGCACAGGATGCAAACTTTTACATTTATCTGTGCCTAGGGCAGTCTAACATGGAAGGCAATGCCCGCTATGAAGCACAAGATACGCTGGTGGATGCACGCTTCCAAGTGTTGGCGGCGGTAGACAATAAAGAGTTGGGACGCGTGAAAGGCGAATGGTATCCCGCCCGCGCTCCGCTGTGCCGTCCGAACACCGGGCTGACACCGGCTGATTATTTCGGACGGACCTTGGTAGAAAACTTGCCCCCGCATGTGCGCATCGGAGTGGTGCACGTGGCGATAGGCGGGTGCCGGATCGAGTTTTTCCAGAAAGACAAATGCGAGGAGTATATCAAAACAGCTCCCGACTGGATGGTGAATACGCTGAAAGAGTATGACAACGACCCGTATACCCGTTTGGTGAAGATGGCACGCATTGCACAGAAAAGCGGTGTGATAAAAGGGATACTTCTACATCAGGGCGAGTCGAACACCGGTGACAAGGAGTGGCCCCAAAAGGTGAAGAGCGTATACGACAACCTGCTTGCTGACCTTCATCTGCAGGCTGACGAGGTGCCCCTGATTGCCGGTGAAGTGGTGAATGCCGACCACGGTGGTGTTTGTGCAGGCATGAACGAGGTAATTGCTATGTTGCCGCAGGTGATAAAGAACTGCGCTATTGTCTCCTCCAAGGGGTTGAGCTGCGCTCCCGACCATCTTCACTTCGATGCTGCCGGTTACCGGGTGCTGGGACGCCGCTATGCGGCACAGGCACTCCACCTGATGGGCATTGAACTTCCTTCGCCCGATGATGTGTGGAAGCACACAGTGGCAGCCCCCACCAATATGCACGGCAGCGACTTCCCTCGTATCGACAAGGACAACCGTGCTTATTTCCGTTGCTACGCTCCCGATGTGAAACGCTTGCAGGCAGACGTCTGCGGCAAGAAGTATGAGATGGCCATGGACGAGCACGGCTGGTGGAGCGTGAAGACCGACCCGCTGCCGGTGGGATTCCACTATTATTTCCTGTTGGTAGACGGATTCAGGGTGGTAGATCCCTCTTCGTGCACCTTCTTCGGTTGTTGCCGCATGGCGAGCGGCATCGAGATACCCGAAGGGGCAGAGGGCGATTACTATCGCCCGCAGCAAGTGTCGCATGGGCAAGTGCGCTCCTGCACCTATTATTCGGAAGCGAAGAAAGAGTTTCGTCGTTGCATGGTGTACACACCGGCAGAGTATGAGTCTCACCCCAAAAAACGCTATCCGGTGCTCTACTTGCAGCACGGCATGGGAGAAGATGAAACCGGCTGGAGCACCCAGGGATATATGCACTACATCATGGACAACCTGATAGCCACCGGCAAGTGCGTGCCCATGCTCGTGGTGATGGATAGCGGAGATGTGGAGACTCCCTTCGTGCCGCGTCCGGGGAAAGATGTGAACGAAGAGCGTGCGCTTTACGGCGCTTCTTTCTATGATGTCATTTTGAAAGACCTCATTCCGATGATAGACCGTACATTCCGCACCAAGACCGACCGCGAACACCGTGCAATGGCAGGCTTGTCGTGGGGAGGACACCAGACGTTCCAAACAGCGTTGCCGCGTCTCGACATGTTCTCCTACATTGGCGGGTTCAGCGGGGCGATTTTCGGGCTGGACGTGAAAACGTGCTTCGACGGTGTGTTTGCCGATGCAGGTAAGTTCAACAAGAAAGTGCATTATCTCTTCCTCGGCTGCGGCACGGACGAACAGATGGGCACGAAGCAGTTGGTGGAGTCTCTCCGCAAACTGGGCATCAACGTGGCTTATTATGAATCGCAAGGCACCGGCCACGAATGGCTCACATGGAGACGCTGTCTGAAAGAGTTTGTTCCACACTTGTTTAAACATTGAAAATGATATGAATCTGAAAGCAAAACTTGTGGCGGCATTATTGCTGCTTGGAGGTGCTCTACCCCATGAGGCAGGAGCGCAAAATCCGTTTGTGCAAACCTGTTATACGTCAGACCCTGCTCCTATGGTGCATGATGGCACATTGTATGTCTATACGGGACATGATGAAGATAAGGCTGATTTTTTCTGGATGCAGGAATGGCGCGTGTATTCTACCAAAGATATGGTGAACTGGACCGATCACGGCTCTCCTCTTGCCATCGAATCATTCGACTGGGCGGACGACCGTGCCTGGGCAGCACAGTGCATCGAACGTAATGGTAAGTTTTATTGGTATGTCTGCCTGCATTCCAAACTTTCCAATACGATGGCAATCGGTGTTGCGGTAGGCGATTCGCCTGTCGGTCCTTTTAAAGATGCCATCGGCAAACCGCTTCATGACGGGAGCTGGGATTATATAGATCCTACCGTATATATAGATGATGACGGTCGTGCTTATCTGTATTGGGGAAATCCGAATATCTATTATGCAGAATTGAATGAAGATATGATTTCTTTGAAAGGTGGAGTGGGCAAACTGGAACAGACTGTTGAGAGCTTTGGTGCACCTAATCCGGAAAAGCGTGTCAAAGGTGTTAAGTATAAAGATACTTATACAGAAGGTCCATGGCTTCATAAACGGGAAGGAAAATACTATCTTCTTTATGCTGCCGGAGGTGTACCCGAACATATTGCCTATTCCATGAGTGACGGACCTCTTGGTCCGTGGAAGTATATGGGAGAAATCATGCCTTTACAAGATACGGGTTCGTTTACTAACCATTGTGGAGTGATAGACTATAAAGGCAATTCTTATTTCTTCTATCATACGGGTAAGCTGCCGGGTGGTGGAGGCTTCGGGCGAAGTGCGGCGGTGGAGCAATTTAAGTATAATGCTGACGGTACTTTCCCGATTATTAATGCTACCCGGGAAGGGGTGTCACCGGTAGGTATGCTCAATCCTTACGAAAGGGTGGAAGCTGAAACTATTGCGTTTTCTGAAGGTGTGAAGTCTGAACCCAATGCGAAAACCGGTATATATATATCTGAAATTCATAATGGAGATTATATAAAGGTACGTGAAGTGGATTTCGGCAAAAAATCCCCCAAATGGTTTACTGCTACCGTTGCCAGTGCCCTTCGTGGCGGGACACTTGAAGTACGTACAGACAGTATAAGCGGACCATTAGTTGCGGAACTGACTATTCCTTCAACGGGAGGTTGGGAATGCTGGAAAACATTGCAGACTGATATTGTAAAACCGGTCACAGGAATACAAGATATTTATTTTGTATTCAAAGGACGTAAAGGCTGCAAACTGTTTAACTTTGATTGGTACAAGTTTAACAGATAAACATGCTAGAGAGCAGTTGGGTTACTCTTCTTTTTTACTCAACTGCTCTTTCATATACATTGAAGGCGGCATTCCATACAATTCTTTGAATGTTGTCGAGAAATTATTAGGATCAGTGAATCCTGTTAACATGGCTATTTCGGATATGGTATGCTGTTTTTCGGACAATAGACGAGCGGCTTCTTTTAAACGTATATTACGTATAAAGTCACGGGTTGTCTGGTTGGTGAGCTCTTTGAGTTTCCTGTGAAGATGTACGCGGCTGATACCTACCTCGGTGGTGATTGTCTCTATTGTCAAGTTAGGGTTACCGATGTTTTCATTGATCACTTTCATAATACGTTCCATCAATTTCTCATCGGGTGATTTCACTTCCAGTTTCTGAACCTTGTTCTCCAGATTTTGCTGGCCTGTAAATACTTTGCGTAACTGCTGCCGTGTATTAATCAGATTTTCTACCGTCTTTTGCAGAATTTCGATATTGAATGGCTTCATGATATAGGCGTCGGCTCCTGTATTCAGACCTTCAAGGTTGTCTTCTTCCCTCGTTTTCGCAGTAAGCAAAATGACTGGGATATGGTTGAGGTTTACATTCTGCTTGATCTTCCGGCATAAGGTAAGTCCGTCCATTTCGGGCATCATGATGTCACTAATGACTAAATCCGGAGCCTTTTTAAATATTTGCTCTAATGCTTCTTTACCATTACGGCTTTCCATGATATGAAATTTGTCCCCGAATTCCTTCGCTATATAATTTCGGATTTCTTCGTCGTCTTCTACAACTAATACGCGATATTTAGTTTTTACCCTGACTTTCTTTTCTTCCTCATTTTCTATAATGGGAGAGATGACAGGAACAGTTGGTACGGTTACTGTTACCTTTTGCTCATTGTTGTCAACTTCTTCAGGTCGTAGATGCTTGTTACCCAACGGTAATCGGATAATAAAACGGCAACCCGGTTGTTCTTTATTATTTTCTACATAGATAATTCCATGATGTAATTCCACTAATGAACGAGTCAGATGTAATCCTATTCCCGTTCCGCCTTTCGGATTCTGTTGGCTGTTACGGATCTGATAGAAACGTTCGAAGATATGTTCTTTTTCCTGTTCATCGATACCTGTTCCGGTATCTGCGATAATTATTTCGGCATATTGTTTCAAGGGATCGGGTAGTGTATTATCTTCTCCCGTACGGATGGTAATATCTATGTTTCCTTTTTCAGGAGTAAACTTGAAGGCATTAGACAGAATATTCAGGATAATCTTATCAAAATTACCTGTGTCTACCCATACATTCAGTTCCCGGAGCGTACTGTGAAGTTGTAGCCGGATATTCTTTGTATTTGCCTGTTGACCGAAAGTTGTACATAAATCTTCTATAAAAGGAATAATATTGGTCTCCCGGAACATCAGGAACATTTGTCCTTTATCAATTTTCCGAATATCCATTAGTTGATTGACAAGATTCAGAATACGTTCCGCATTTCTGTAGATAATATGATATATTTTCAGGCGTTCATTGTTCTCCTCATTCTTAATCAGTTTCTGTAGAGGACTGATGATTAGAGACATCGGAGTGCGTATCTCATGAGAGATGTTGATAAAGAACTGCAATTTTGCTTCATTGATTTGTTCGGCATGGATATGTTGCAGCATTTCCTGATGCATTCTGTACCGATGTCTGATCTGAAGAATAATGATAAATATAATGGTCAGTAATAATAAGGAGTAGATAACTTTGGCCCACCATGAAGCATACCATGCAGGAGATATAAAGATGGTAATTTCTTTTATATTTGAATACACAGTGTTGTCTTTTGCTCTGATTTTAAAGTTATAGGTACCGGGTTTCAGATTGCTGAATGAGATACGGTTTACACCTTTGGGCAAACTAATCCATTTTTCATCGTTGATAGAATAAAGGTAGTTGATGTGTTCGGGGGCATTTAATTCCAGAGTGGCAAACTCGATACTGAACACATTGTCTTTATGGGATAGATAAAACTCTTTAGCGTTGAATACAGGGCAGTTGATAATATTGTGAATACCGGATTTCATTCCTTTTCTAACCGGATTGTTATGCAGGAAAAAGTCGGTAATCCGGATATTCCATGTTTTTGCCGGATTGATAATGTCTTGCGGATTGAAATAGGTGATACCATTCATTCCGCCAAACCAGATAATACCTTGTTTATCTTTGAAGGAGGCATTCTTGTAGAACTCATTTCCCTGTAATCCGTCGCTGACATAATAATTGATAAATTTGTCGTTTTTCTTTTGGAATTGGGAAATTCCGGCATTGGTGCTTATCCAAAGAAAATCTTTTCCGTCTCCTTGTATGGCATATATTGTATTACTGGGCAATCCGTCTGCAGTCGTATAAGTGGTTAGTTCTTTCGTTTTTTTATTCCAACCGGATAATCCTTCGGAACTGCCCAACCAGACAACTCCGTCGGCATCTTCAAAGATTGAATAAATAACATTTTGTGAGAGTATCTTATGACTTTGAAAATCAGGACTGTCAAGGTCTATACAGTTGACGCCGTCATAAGTTCCGACATACAGCTTATTATCATCGGAATAATGGAGGCAACCTATCCATTCGTTGATTAGAGATGTCTGAGATTGTACGGATGTAAATTCTTTCGTTTTCAGGTCATAGTAGAACAAACCGAATCCCATTGTCGCAATCCAAAGACGCTTGTTTTTATCTTCTGCGAAATCATATACACGTTGTATATAGTTGTTGTTCTTATCTACCAGTTTGTACTGGTAATCGCATAATCCTGTCTGTTTGTTCAGTTTTCCCATACCGTTGATAAATGAACCAATCCACATATTGTGTTCGGAGTCTTCATACAATTTAATAACAGTTGAGGGTACTGAATGAGGATGGGTGGTGTGTGAGAAATGTTTTGCCGGCTCCAATTTTTCTGTAAGGGCATAAATACCGTCGTTATCCGTTCCCACCCATAGAGTCCCGTTATTATCTTTGCAGAACGAAGTAATGCAACAGGAGCCTATGCAATTTTTATCTGTTGATTTATGTCCGATATACTTAAAGCTGTTGGTGCGGGCTGGGATTAATATAACTCCTTTCTGATAAACAGCTAACCATAAGTTACCCGAATTGTCCTTTAGGATGGAGTGTATTTTCGAGTTCCCCGAATCGAAATAATTATTGTCAAACTTGTATTCGGAGATTTCGTGTGTTCGGATATTATAAATGGCTACTCCCTTGCCGTCAGTGCCGATATACAATTCATTGGGTATACCGGAATAAAGGAAGCAAACAGGAAGTTCTCCTTTCTCTTTCAAATCGACCGGAACAAAGGTTTTGCGTTCTTTATCGTAAATGAATAGTCCTTTTCGTATACTTCCTACATAAATGTTGCCTCGTTGATCCTCACATATACTTTTGACGTATCCGTTGTCTTTAGACAAGTGTAACGTAAGCTGATTGTCGGGAGTGAGTTGATATACTCCTTCTTCCCCTTTTGCCATCCATACATTTTGTTTTTTATCCTCAAACAGGCTTCCGGGTGAAGTGACTGCAATATCGACTTTCCGGACAGTCAACAGATGGTCTTTGATGTCCAGCTTGCACAACACATTTCCGGATACCCATATCTCTCCGTTTTTTCGCTCGATGAAAGAATTAATGTTGCTTTCAAGCGTTTCTCCGGTATCTTCCAATTTGGCAAGTGGAGTAAAATTGTCCGTGGCCGGATCATACATTTGAATTCCTATATATGTGCCGATAAGCAAATGACCTTTGCTGTCTTCAAAAACAGTACGAACAAAATTGTGGGCTAACGAATGTTCGTTATTGGGCTCATGTTTGTATATGGTAAATTTAGCACCGTCATAACGGTTCAGACCATCTTCTGTTGCAATCCAAATGAAACCGTTCCGGTCTTGATATATTTGATTAATCAGACTACTGGAGAGCTCTTTGTCAGTAGTGAATAACTTAGGAGATTGCCCGTTGCATAACAAAGAAAACAATAATAATAGAAAAGTGAATACATTTTTCATAGTTATAGATCGTTGTTTGT
>DXOJ01000252.1:0-2133 GCA_019412865.1 Bacteroides sp.
GAGGGTTAACTAAATAAAAGCCCCGGTAGGGGCTTTTTGGTTTCACTTTTTTGAGCTAAAATTGTGTTAATTGCTTTACAGTTATTAACTTTGCGCCCTCTAATACATACATTAAAATATTAAAAAATTAACATGGCACTTACACAAGACCTTCCTATATCAAATTCGATGTATAAGCTTCTGAACCTTATCATTGATGCCCGGCAACAATTCCCCAAGGCGTTCCGGTATGAATTTGGTACGGAGTTGATGATGCTTGCCGTTCATTGTTGCGAATATATCCGTTATGCAAATACAGATATGAACCTTGAGCACCGTGCAGATTATCTGATGAAGTTTTTGTGTGAGTTTGATGCATTGAAATTACTGCTAAGAGTGTGTGAAGAACGACATTTGACCAGCCTGACTCAAACAGCCGAAATCTGTCTGCTTGCAGAGAGTATCGGTAAGCAAAGTACCGGCTGGTACAAAAAAACGGTTGCAGATCTCCAACGGCAAAAAGCTAACGGATCGCAACAAGTCGCAAAGCCGGAGTCATAATCGCCAAGGGGATTATGAGTGAGCAATTAGAATTATTTATTGGGCATCCCCCCGGTGATGAGCCGGGAAAGACTAAGATAGCGGATGCAACGGCTTCCAGCAGTTGGAACGTGAACTTCAACAACGGCAACGTCAACACGAACAACCGCCAGAACGCGAACCGGGTTCGTCCCCTCGCCGCAACAGGTAATATAATCTATGACATACTTCTTAGCAGTATTTTCGAAGCATCCGAAGATTGTGCCAGGCAGAAAAGAACGAGTACGGATTGTGTTGAGTTTTATAATGATTATCAGTCTGCATTGGTGCGGCTATGGTATTCTATTATTTACGGTGAATATGTACCGGACTTTTCAAAAGTATTCATACGGACTTACCCGGTATATCGGGAGGTTTTTGCCGCCGCTTTCATTGATCGTGTTGTCCATCACTGGATCGCTCTTCGTATCGAGCCGATTTTAGAGGAACGTTTTCGGGAACAAGGGAACGTCTCGAAGAACTGCCGGAAAGGTGAGGGATGCTTGTCTGCCGTGCACTATCTGAATAACATGATAGTCGAGGTCAGTGAGAATTATACTGCTGATGCGTACATTTTCAAAGATGACCTGTTCAGTTTCTTCATGTCTATCTCGAAATCGTTGGTATGGGAAATGCTGAACATATTCGTAAGGGACAATTATAAAGGCGATGATATTGAATGTCTGCTTTACCTTCTAGCCGTTACTATCTTTCATTGTCCACAAAATAAGTGTATCAGACGCTCTCCCGTCTCCATGTGGGACAAACTTCCCAGTAATAAAAGTCTGTTTCATAATGACCCTGACAGGGGAGTGGCTATCGGGAACCTGCCGTCGCAACTCATAGCCAACTTTCTGGCGTCTGTATATGATTATTTCGTGATGGAAATACTGGGATTCATGTATTATGTACGCTTTGTTGATGACTTTTGTATCGTAGTGAAATCACCGGAAGAAATATTGTCCAAAGTCCATCTTCTTGATGGTTTCCTGAAAGAACAACTCCTTTTACGGTTGCATCCACGCAAACTGTATCTTCAGCATTATAAAAAAGGAGTCTTGTTTGTAGGGGCGTTCATTTTGCCTGGTAGAATTTATGTATCTGACAGGGTGGTTGGTAACACATATAACGCTGTCAGGAAATTTAATAGAATAGCTGAAAATGGATTTGCAGAAGCGTATGTTGAGAAGTTTGTGAGTACGATGAACTCTTATTATGGCCTGATGAAACACTTTGCAACGTACAATATCCGCCGTAGAATTGCAGCGATGTTACTTCCTGAATGGTGGGAATATGTTTATATCGAAGGACATTTTGAAAAGTTTGTATTGAAGAATAAATATAACCATAGAAAACAACTAATTAAACATATCAAAAGACATGGATCAAAAAAATATCTTACCGCGTGGGATTGCTAAGCCTATCGAGCAACAGCCGGACGGAACTTGGATTGTACGTCATCACTTCCGGGTGGTTGGTACCAGTGAGAATGGTGAAGAACTGGTAACTTTTGCCAGTTCGGAATATCCCGAGAAACCTACCTTGCAACAGATTCAAAGAAGTATTGACCGTTAT
>DXOJ01000252.1:2143-2364 GCA_019412865.1 Bacteroides sp.
CAATGTATGGAGATACGATTTCAGACGAAATAGAAAAGGTTGATCTTTCCGTGTATATGTTTACGGATTAATAGTTCAATCTGTTGGTTGTTTAGGGGTGCTTATCAAGCATCCCTTTTTTATTTATGGAAAAAGTGAAAATTATAATGTCTTGTTTTATAGATATTTATCATAGAATTGATTCCCAAGATTTTCCATTTTTGTAAAACTCGTTATTATAC
>DXOJ01000253.1 GCA_019412865.1 Bacteroides sp.
TCGGTTCGATCCCGATTGGGTCCACCAAATGAATGACCCCACCCAATTTGAACAAACGCTTGTCGTTGTTCAGAACGGGTGGGGTCATTTTATGCCTGAACTCCTTGCATTGCAAGGGGTTCAGGCCTTTCTGTATTTCATGTCTTGTGTCACCTGAAAAATACAAACAGGGTAAAATCAAAACACAAAACGTGTAATCGACGAGATTCGAACCCCTGTTATGTCAGTAAGTTGCTCTCCTCATTTGCCGTTCATGAACAACTCTTCTACCTGACAAGGGGTTCGGTTTTTCAATGTGCGATGTGGCCGCTGTGTGTTGTAAAACTCGATATAAGATGCAAGGCATCGTTTGAAATCTGTTTCGGAAGTGTAGTCCTTCCTGTAAAGCTCCTCCTTTTTGAGTGTAGCGAAGAACGATTCAGCAACAGCGTTGTCATGAGGCCGCCCTGAATTGGAGAAAGATTGTACCACAGCGTGCTCATGTAGTAGCTGTTTGAATCGATGCGAGGTGTATTGAGCACCTCGGTCACTGTGAAAGATGAGTTTTGTTTCTGGGTTTCTTTGTGCCCATGCCATTTTGAAAGTAGATGTGATCAACTGGGTGCTGTTCTTTCTGGATACTTTGTATGCGACAATTTTGCGGGAAAACAAATCCAAAATCACACAGGTGTAAAGATAGAACTCCCCCAGCTTAAAACAAGTAACATCGCTGACCCAGATTTGGTTGGGCTTGTCCGCCTGAAACTGCTGCTGGAGGATGTTCCGTTTCTTTTCCGGTTCATGAAGTTTCATGTAGTCCTGTTTTGCAGTGCTGCGGATACTAGCTAGGCCCATCTCTCTCATCAGTTTTGCCACATATTCTGTGCTGACTTGATGGCCATGTTGGACAAGTATTGTGCGGATCTTTTCAGCACCCAGCACCTGGCGGTACTCATCAAATATCTTCTGAATCAGAATACGATATTCCTCCCGCCGCTTTTCGAACCAAGCGTTGCTCCGTTTATTTCGGAGAATGTGGTTATAGAAAGTCCCGCGGGGAACATTCAGAGCTTCACAAAGTGTATGGACATCATATTGGCCGTACAGTAATTCTAGCTCCGTCAGTCGCTCCTTCAACGGAGCATGGACGGTGCAGCCGACGGTTTGCAAAACGGCGACCATGTTTTCCAATTTAGAGACTTTGTGTAGAAGTGCATCATACTCTTTGACGGTGCAGGTGCGTCTTTCATCGGGAACCGCTGGGCAGTATAGTTTTGCCCAGCGATAGATCGTCCGTACGCAGACACTGTATTCTGCGCATAATTCCTGGATTGGCTTGCCCTGCCTGTACTGTGCGATGATATCGGTTTTCTCTTGATCTGTGTAGGTCATGATGTTTGCCCCTTTCTTGTAATATGCTACTAGTGTAGCATGTAGAAAAAGATTAACACGAAGAGAGGCCGCCTGCCCTGCTAACAATACTTGAGCCTGGTATTGACAAAGGAATTATTATAATCAGTCTATTTTATAAAAAGCAAACTTCAAGAACTGGTCAAGGAATTGGACTGACTGCTTTGGTGTCAGGGAGTGAAGTTGTGAACCTGCAAATCAAGGATATCATCAATGAAATACGCCCTGTTGTGATAAATAAAAAGCGTACAGAACTGGATGCCCGGCACGATATAGGCCGAGAAAACAAAGTCACGGAAATCATGGAACTCATTTCTACAAAAAATATCGACCTTATGGAGTATTTGGAATCCATGTTATATAGGGTGATTCAGCGAGTAAGCATGCTCTCCAAAGAAAAATTTTCATCCGATTCGTCTGTAGTTTTGAAATCACCCATCTCCTTACTAAGAAGCAGGCACAGAAAAATGTGGACAGCTTGGGTGCTGCCTGTGTCTCTCTGTGCCTGCTTTTTTGTTGAGAAGTGGAAAAATTGTGATATAATATAAAAATAAAAGAACATTAGATTGGCATGAGCTGAAAATGAATGCGAGATGAGAATATGTCATACACTGTAAAATCATCTGAAAGATTAAGGAAATCTGGTTCAGAGGCAGAAACCAAGGCATTGCTTTATTTAATGAATTTCAGACCCGATAGTGATGACATATACTACTTTGTTGTAGATTTCTTTAATGACTTAACTGGGATGGACAACATGGCATCCAGATTGTGGGATGTGCAATCAAAAGGCGCACATCATGTTAGTCCCAAAGCTATCGGGAAAGAACTTGTCACATTGTTCAAGAATTATATGAGCCCATTAACCTTTGAGGCATATATTCTATTTATTGGCAGTGTGACCGGATCTCTTCGCAAAGATTCTTCTCTTACAACTTTTGGGATTGAAAATGTAAAGGATGCAGCGATAGAACAGATTAAGTTAGGCTTACATGAAGAAGGTTCCGCAAAAGAATATATTGATAGCACCGACTTGACCGATGAGAACATTAATGGTTTCCTGAGAAAAGTGTTTTTTGTCATTGATGATGGTAAAAAACCAAGTGAATATGTAAAAGCAATTATAAGGCAACATCCGAATATTATTCCAGAAGAAAAAATACTTAACGCTATTTTTAATGAGATAAGAGATAAACAGGCAAGCAAAAAAAATATT
Source organism: Bacteroides sp. (assembly GCA_019412865.1). Taxonomy (GTDB): domain Bacteria; phylum Bacteroidota; class Bacteroidia; order Bacteroidales; family Bacteroidaceae; genus Bacteroides. The sequence goes on from DXOJ01000253.1 coordinate 2,606, forward strand.
TCTTCAGTCGAGGGGATTGTGATTGAAACGACTGATGAAGCGTTAAACTATTGCAGGCACTTAACTAATAATGAAATTCGTTTAATGACTTTACAGCGTATTATCAATAGAGATCCGCTGGGTCAAGGAATACCACCATCTTTTGTAAGTATCTATAATACTTGGCCACCAGAAAGGCAGAGGGAAATGCTCGAAGATTGCCAAGGTGCCTTATGTAGGGCATTATTCAATAAAAATGCGGCAGATGGTTTTTGGTATCTATTTGAGAATACATATCAACTGATTGTCGAACATCCAGATGACTCTGTGCAGTCTCTATTTACAAAAATTCAGGCAATACCTAATTGTATTGTTCGGTGTCCTGACTTTGACGCCCTATCACTTAAGTACTTTATCTCTGTAGTCAAGGATGGTGTTCAACAATGAAGATACGGAAAGTAGCTGTAGGAAATGCTGCTGAAGCATTTATTGAAGGAAATTTCACAAATGGTGTGAACATCATTTCGAGCGACGATAATAATAAGGGAAAGACGATTGTAATCCAATCAATGATGTATGCTTTAGGAAATGAACCAACATTCCCTACATCATTTGAATTTCAGAAGTATTATTACTATATCGAATTTGAAGAAGCTGGGATTATATTCAAACTTTGCCGATCTGGCGATGGATTTGTATTAAAGCGTGAATCTACTGTACTTATTTTTGATAATGTTTCTGAACTTAAAAGATATTGGAACAGGAATATATTTCCACTTCCGTCAATAGCAAAAAATCAACTTTTAAGGATTGTAGATCCAGTACTATATGTCCAGCTTTTCTTTATTGGACAAGATAAGAAGGACACGTCCAATATCGCCAATCACGGCTTCTATAATAAACAAGATTTTATCGATATGCTTTACGCATATGCTGGTTTAATTGGAGAGCAACTTCCACAAGAGAGGATTGATGAGATAAAGAGTCATATAATAACTCTTTCTGACGAGAAAAAGCTATTGCTACAACAACATAAAATACTTAAATCGAAAAAAACACCTGTTTCATATCTTAGCGCGGAGAGTGACCGCCTCGCATTTGGTAAAAAAATAGAGAGTCTTGAAAGAGTCCAAAATAAAATTGCGGAATTACGGAAGGCTCGTAATAGTGTATCTACTCGTAAGAGTAAATGGGAGCATACGATTAACGAACTTCGCTCTTTAAATCGCACAATATCGTGTGGAGAATTACGATGCATGGATTGCAACTCTACAAATATCTCGTTTAGTACTGGAGAGTCAGTTCAAACATCCTACTCGTTTGATGTGTCTACAGTTGAAATGCGAAATGAAATCATTCATTCTATTTCAGAAAAAATTTCTGCTTATAGCGAAGAAATTGAACGGCTTTCTGCAGAAATAATTATAGAGCAAGAACGTTTGCAATCTTTAATGGATGATGAAAGCGTCTCTCTTGAATCTATTGTCGCTTACAAGAAAGATATTTTTTCGGCTTCAGATGCAGAAGCCAGAATTAAAGAGATAGACATGGAAGTCGCTACATTAAAGAGTCAACTGTTAGCCAGTGAAAATGCATCGATTGAAACGCAAGAGCAAAGAGTAGCTTTGTTATCAGCAATTATAGGCAAAATGAATGAACTTTACCATCAGATTGATCCGGATGGTAATATAATATATTCAAGCTTATTTACTCAGCGAAATGAGGTGTATTCTGGAAGCGAGGCGACTATTTTTCATGTGGTGAAATTGTTTGCCTTACAATTTGTGTTGCGGCACAGTTTCCCAATAGTAATTGACTCCTTCCGAGCAGAAGACTTATCGACTGGAAAAGAAAATACGGTGCTTGAAATCTCAAAATCAATTGATAAGCAAGTAATACTGACAACAACATTAAAGCATGAAGAGATAGGAAAATATGACGACCTTCCAGATGTGAATCATATAAATTATCAATCTCATACTCCAAGCAAGATCCTTGATGGTGCTTTTGTAGAATCCTTTGTTGCATTGTTGAATGACCTTTCGATTGAGATTTAAATGGGGTATAAAAAGTATTGACTCACTATATTAGATCGCCCCTTGCGCTAGCTTTTCATATCATATTATTTTTGGGGGAAAAGGTGACTACGCCTCACTTCCACACCGGCCCCGCTACGCTAGGCCCTAGTTTGGAGTTGGTGCAGACTGCATCTTTTTTGTCTACACATTCCATTGTAGACAAAGCCTGCGTTTAACGATAGTTATACGCAGGTTTTGTTTTTACTTGGCGATATAGCACAAAATGGCGAGATACAAATTAGTTATAATTACATATCACATGTGTCAACAAGCAGGTTTAAGGAAAAGGTATCTTCCTTAAACCTGCTTTTATTTATGTTTTAAAAAGTGAGGCAACTATGAAACTTCCATATGGCTATGTTTTGATTGGCAAGGAAATCGTTATTCATGAAGAAAAGGCGGATGTTGTCCGTAGCATTTTTGATGATTACCTTGCCGGAGCCAGCTTAGGCAAGATTGTTGATCTGCTTTTCAAAAAAGGGGTGGTTTCTCCAACTGGAAAAGTAAAATGGACGAGGGCGGCCGTGGATAAACTTCTGGCGAACAAAAAATATATCCCCCTGGTTGGTATTAAGATATACATGGATACTCAGTTTGAGAAAGCTCGACGTTGCAATGTAGACTATGATAAAGCCGGGTATCCACGAAAGGCAGTCAGGTATCAGTCTCCAGTTTTTGATACAAAATGAGACTATACAGAACCCATTTCTCTTGTTATACTAAATAAAAAGGAGAATGGGCCATGAACGAGAATGAACTACATGAGCGATACATACGCTTGGCATTTCAATATGAGTCTGCCATTGATGCCCTTCTGACAAAAGGATTGGTCGATATAGAAGCGGCCGACGCCGCAAAAGAGAGATTCTATGATACATTGAATGAGGAAAAGCTGCGGACCACACAAAAAATCAGGGACTATCATGAGACCATCAGCCTGTATATGAGGATGCTGGCCTATGATGGCATGGTCTCCCTGACAGAATTGGCAAGGCAGTATTCCGATGAGTCGCCGGGATATGTAATCCAAAGCTGGATGCGCAGCCGCAACACATTAGAGTTTCTCCGCCAATGGGAAAATGACATGAATGAAGGTTTTGATGATAGGGCCTGTGAGGAACTGATTCATCAGGGACATACGACATCACTGACCATTACACCATCTCTGTGGATTCGAAAGACTCACGCTGTTGGGATACAGGTAAAGCAAGGTAAAGGTGGAGGCGTGAGTGCTTACCCTGAAATTGCTGCAGGCTTCCAGCTATGGATAGATCCGAAGGTTCGGTTGGCAATCGTTAGGAAACATATGTAAAACAGAAATTGATTAAAGTGCATGAGTGGATGGAGAATGGTATGTTTCGTATCAAACCAGTTTACTCCTTCCACCTGCTTATGAGTATGGGTACGATTTGCTTCTTTTCCACAATGCACTTTTCTTAAGCAGTGAGTATTCGATTGCCCGGTATGCATATCCGCAGGATTACTGAGGCGTGAAATATGGGTAATATCTCTGAATTAGAACGGCGTATTTCCATTCGCATTATACTGGAAGACGCTGAGATAATTTTCGCGCTACTATCAAGTGAACAAGATATTAGAGTATCACATAAAAGGAACGTCTCAAATACTAAAAGCTGATACATTACTTATTTGTTAATTATGGAGGGAGCAGCTGCTCCATCTACTGAAGTGTACCCCATGTCAAGGACAATTTTGAATTTTAGGGGTTAAAAATGAC
>DXOJ01000254.1 GCA_019412865.1 Bacteroides sp.
CACTAGTATTATAAACATATTCAAACTAGTGTTATTAAATTGAAACGTATGAGAAAAAATTGGAAGCTACTCATTGTGTGTTTTCTATGCGTATTATGCTTTTTACCTTATCAGGTAAATGCCCAAGCACAACCACAAAAGAAAATCACGATTGAATTTAGCAACAAACGATTACCGTCCGTACTAAAACGTTTGGAAAAGATCTCCGGATACAAAATCCTTTTTACGTACGATGATGTCAAAAAGTACACAGTCTCGGGCTCCGCGAAGGATAAAAGCATCGAGCAGGTTCTTGATATTATCTTAACCAGCAAACCGTTGGAATATCACATCGAGGACCAATTTGTCACCATCAGCCTCAAAGGGCCTTCCAAACAAGCAAAAGTATTCAATGTAAAAGGCGTAGTCATTTCTGGTGATGATAACCAACCGCTCATCGGTGCAACAGTTCTCATCAAAGGAAGCAAATCCGGCGTATTGACAGATATAGACGGAAAGTTTTCGATAGAGAATGTATCGAACAAATCTGTTTTGCAATTTTCCTATATAGGAATGAAAGCGCAAGACCTTACTCCTTCTCCTACGATGAGCGTTACATTGATGCCTGATGTACAAACACTATCGGAGGTCGTGGTGACAGGTATGCAAAAGATGGACAAGCGCCTGTTTACGGGAGCGACTAACCAATTAACAGCGGACAATGTAAAACTCGACGGTTTGCCCGACATCAGCCGCGGCCTCGAAGGACGTGCGGCAGGCGTATCTGTACAGAATGTTTCAGGAACATTCGGTACGGCACCGAAGATTCGTGTACGTGGAGCCACTTCTATTTACGGAAGTTCAAAACCGCTATGGGTTGTCGACGGCGTTATTATGGAAGATGCTATTGACGTGGGACCGGACGACCTGTCTTCCGGTGATGCAGAAACATTAATCAGCTCTGCTATTGCCGGATTGAATTCTGATGATATCGAAAGCTTCCAAATCCTAAAAGACGGTTCGGCAACTTCCATTTACGGCGCACGCGCGATGGCAGGAGTTATTGTGGTTACTACCAAAAAAGGAAAGGCGGGAGTTAGTAAGATTAGTTATACAGGAGAGTTTACCACCCGTATGATTCCCAGCTACAATGAATTCAATATCATGAATTCACAAGAACAAATGGGTATCTATAAAGAGATGGAACAGAAAGGTTGGCTAAACAGCGGTGACCTCTTCCGTGCTAAAAATAGCGGTGTATATGGCCGTATGTATAAACTGATAGACGAATTCAATGAAAGTAGTGGACAGTTCGGACTGTCCAACACTCTTACGTCACGAAACTCCTACTTACGCGAAGCCGAGATGCGTAACACGAACTGGTTTGACGAACTATTTTCAAACAATATTTCACAAAATCATTCTGTCAGCATAACATCCGGTTCGGAGAAGTCTTCGTTCTATGCTTCATTGAGTGCCATGCTCGACCCGGGGTGGTATAAACAAAGCGAAATCAAACGCTATACTGCGAATATAAACACCAGTTATAACATATATAAGAATTTATCCATCAACCTGATTTCCAACGCTTCCTATCGAAAACAGCAGGCACCCGGAACGATGAATTCATCATTAGACGTTGCCTCAGGAGAAGTGACTCGTGACTTTGACATCAACCCGTATTCATACGCATTAAATACCTCACGCACGCTAGACCCTGCTGCTGATTATGTAGCTAACTATGCGCCGTTCAATATCCTGCGGGAATTAAACAATAACTATATCGAACTTAATGTAGTGGATGTAAAATTTCAAGGAGAGTTAAAATGGAAAGTTCTCCCCGAACTAGAAGTCAGCGCTTTGGGAGCCGTCCGCTACCAAACTTCTTCACAGGAACATAATATACTGGATGATTCCAATCAGGCCATAGCCTACCGTAGCGGACTGGATGATGCCACTATCCGTAAAGAAAATGACTGGCTCTACATAAATCCTGATAACCCCTATGCATTGCCAATCTCCGTACTTCCCGAAGGTGGTATCTACCAACGCCAAGACCGTAAAATGCTGGGGCTCGACTTCCGCTCCACTCTTTCGTGGAATCATTTGTTTGCGGACAAACATATTACCAATTTCTTTGCCGGAATGGAAATCAACGACCTGCAGAGAACCTACTCTTCTTTTCAGGGTTGGGGAATGCAATATTCTATGGGAGAAATTCCATCATATGTATATCAGTTCTTTAAGCAAGGAGTAGAAACCGGAAATAAGTACTACTCATTGAGCCATTCTCAAACCCGGAGTGTAGCAGGATTTGCGAATGCGACTTATTCATACGACGGACGTTATACCATCAACGGGACTTTCCGGTACGAAGGGACCAACCGTATGGGACGTAGCCGTTCTTCCCGCTGGTTGCCAACCTGGAATGTATCCGGTGCCTGGAATGTACACGAAGAAAAGTTCTTCAAATCTTTAGAGCCAACCATGTCCAACCTGACTCTGAAAGCATCATATTCGTTGACGGCAGACCGCGGACCGGCGGACGTCACCAATTCACAAGCTATTATCCGCAGCTATTCACCGTATCGTCCTTTTACCGACATTCAAGAAACAGGATTATATATTGAAGACGCTGAAAACAGCGAATTGACTTACGAAAAGAAACACGAACTAAACTTGGGGATTGACATTGGATTTATTAATAACCGGATCAATTTCTCTGCCGACTGGTACACTCGTAATAACTACGACCTGATTGGTCTTATTCCAACCCAGGGAGTAGGAGGAAACATCTATAAATTCGCCAATGTAGCCACCATGAAATCTTACGGAACAGAGTTTACCCTCTCAACCAAAAACATCAAGACAAAAGATTTCTCATGGAGTTCTGACTTCATTTTTGCACATGCAAAAAATGAAGTAACCGATTTAAAAGGACGTACACGCATGATGGAACTCGTTTCCGGAAGCGGATTTGCACGTGAGGGTTATCCTGTACGCGCACTCTTTTCTATCCCTTTCGCTGGATTGGATGAGAACGGAATACCACAATTTAACATCAACGGAACTGTAACCTCAACAGATATAAATTTTCAAGAGCGTGAAAAATTGGATTACCTAAAATATGAAGGTCCCACAGACCCGACTGTTACAGGTAGTTTTGGCAACATCTTTACATACAAAGGTTTTAAATTAAATATATTCATGACCTATTCATTTGGTAATGTAGTTCGTTTAAATCCTTATTTCAATTATAAGTACAGTGATTTAAGCGCCATGCCGCGTGAATTCAAAAATCGCTGGACACTTTCCGGAGATGAGGTCAAGACAAATGTTCCTGCTATACTAAGCAGCCCGCAATATGAAGCCAACCGAACCTTGTATCGAGCCTACAATGCATACAATTATTCTACAGAACGTATCGCAAAGGGAGACTTCATACGCATGAAAGAGATATCAGTAGCCTATGATTTCCCGCAAAAATGGATTGCTCCGGCTAAGATATCCAATTTATCCTTGAAGTTGCAAGCCACTAATCTATTCTTAATCTATGCTGACAAGAAATTAAATGGTCAAGACCCAGAATTCTTCAATACAGGTGGAGTAGCTTCACCCGTACCCCGTCAGTTTACATTAACACTAAGACTCGGTCTATAATTATTATATACAGATAAAAATGATCAATATGAAACATAAGAATATATTTTATACCTTGCTACTAATGACCGGAATAGCCATGAGTTCCTGCAACGACTTCCTCGACAAACTCCCGGATAACCGTACGGAACTGGATACGGAGCAGAAGATTGCAAAGTTACTTGTCTCGGCTTATCCCCAAGGAACAGCCAATGCCCTATTCGAACTTTATAGCGACAATACAGATGATAATGGAACCAGAGCCCCCTATTATAAAATTGCGGAAGAAGATTGTTATAACTGGAAAGATACCCAAGAAGAGTATCAGGATACCCCAAACTATTTGTGGGAAACATATTATGCAGCTATCGCCGCCTCCAATATGGTTTTAGATGCCATTCAACAACGGGGAAACCCGGCATCATTAGCCCCACAACAAGGAGAAGCATTAATATGCCGTGCTTACAGCCATTTTATGCTGGCCAATATTTTCTGCAACGCTTACAATTCCCATGCCGGTCAGGAACTGGGAATCCCTTATATGGAGGAGGTGGAAACAACCGTACTCCCGCAATACAAGCGCGGCACTTTAGAAGAAGTATATCAAAAGATAGAACGTGACCTGTTAGCCAGCTTGCCATTAATCTCTGACGACAGCTATTCTGTTCCCAAATATCACTTTACAAAAAAAGCCGCTTATGCTTTTGCTGCACGCTTTTATCTTTACTACATGCAGCCAGACTTCTCGAACTGTGACAAAGTAATAGACTATGCCACCCGTGTGTTGGGAAGCGACGCAAGTAACCAGTTAAGAGATTGGGAGTCATGGGGAAAACTGACAGCTAATGATAATGTACAACCTGATGCCTACATCGCATCAACCAATAAGGCGAACTTACTTATCAGTAGCACCGTATCTAATTGGGGAATCCTTATCAGCAACTACATGACCGGAAAACGTTATATGCACAACAAACTAATAGCCAGTAACGAAACCGCACAATCATCCGGGCTGTGGGGAAATGCCAATAACTTATATGTGAAACCATTCACCACCAGTGGATATGAATGTAGCTTCATACGTAAAAGTGGCATGTACGAGGGAAGTGACTATTACTACTATATGCCGATAATCTTCAGCACAGACGAGATATTGCTCTATCGCGCCGAAGCGTATGCTTTAAAGAAAAACTATACACAGGCAGCCTTCGACATCACAACCTGGCAAAAGGCATATACGAATAACAAAGCCACATTAACACCGGAAAAGATTAACGCATATTATGAAGAAATGCCGTATTACAACCCGCTAAAGTCACTGACACCCAAAAAGGAACTGCATCCGGACTTCACAATCGAAAAGGGCATGCAAGAAAATATAATTCAATGTATCCTTCATATACGCCGTATGGCTACTTTGCATGAGGGAATTCGCTGGCCCGACATCAAACGTTACGGCATCGTCATCTATCGCCGATTAGTCAGTGACGGTTATATGACAATAACAGACGAAATGCCTGCAAACGATCTGCGCCGCGCTATACAGATTCCTAGAAGCGTCATCCTGGCCGGTATGCAACCTAACCCAAGAAACAATGAATAAAGGAAAGGAGAAAGATATGAGAAAATATTATATATACGCATTGATAAGTATATCGACCTTCGGCATCGTAGCTTGCAACAACGATGATGAAATTGACCGTGACCATAGCATATTTACTACCGAACCGGTAGAATATAATAAATTCGATCAGTGGCTCCTTAAAAACTATACATATCCATATAATATCGACTTTAAGTATCGGATGCAAGATATTGAAAGCGATCAGAAGTATAAACTGGTTCCTGCTGATTATGATAAAGCGATTATGCTTTCCAAAATTATAAAACACGTGTGGATGGAAGCCTATACCGAACTCGCAGGTCCTAACTTCGTACGTTCATATGTACCTAAGACATTTCACCTGATAGGTTCGCCGGCTTATGACAGTAGCGGTACTATGGTACTCGGCACAGCCGAAGGAGGAAAGAAAATCACCCTCTACAATGTCAATGACCTTGATGTAAACGAGATTGACATTGAACTACTCAACAAATACTATTTCGAAACCATGCATCACGAGTTCGCACATATCCTGCATCAGAAACGAAACTATGACCCCTCATTTGAGAGAATCTGTGAGGGAAAATACATAGGGACAGACTGGTATCAAGAAGCAGACCGGGATGGTGGCAATACCAATGCATGGAAGCAAGGGTTTGTTACGGCCTACGCAATGAGTGAAGCCCGCGAAGATTTTGTTGAAAACATTGCCATGTACGTTACACACAATGAAACATACTGGAGTAACATGCTGGACAAAGCCGGAGAAACCGGCGCGAGCATCATCAATGAAAAGTTTGCTATCGTCTATAATTACATGTTTGAAACCTGGGGGATTGATCTTAACGACCTACGTGCCATTGTATTGCGCCGCCAACTAGAGATTCCCGAACTAGAATTAAACACTATTGAATAAATGTCTATGATTATGAAGAAAATATTATATTTCCTGTTAGCTTCCTTATGCATTAGCTTACAGTCATGTCTATATCAAGAAGACAGTTATTTTGATGATTCCTCTGCCAACCGGGCTACCGAAGATGTAGAACGTTGCAATGAATTATTAATGAACGCTCCCAACGGTTGGAAGTTGGAATACTATGCCGGAAAGAACTATTCAATGGGAGGAATTACATTACTTTGCCAATTTGACGGGAAGAATGTAAAAATCATGTCCGAAATAGGTTCTCTCAATGCCAAACCCGGAGCCGAAGCCACCTCACTTTACAAAGTGGTATCCGAGCAAAGCACCTTATTGACATTCGACACCTTCAATGAATTGATACACTGTTTCTCCGAACCTATTTTAAAACAGAACAGCAATTTCCAGGGTGATTATGAATTCGCAATAATGAGTGCTTCCGAAAATGAGATCATACTGCAAGGCAAGAAATATCAGAATAAAATGGTTATGACCCCAATGCCGGCAGACACCGATTGGAGCACATATATCAACGACCTCAACAAAATTGCCGATGAGGCTTTTCTAAATACTTATATATTAAAAGCGGGTGGAGAGAAGGTAGGAGAAATGGAACGCTACTCACGTGTTTTCGGCATTTCCACCCAAGCAGAGTATCAGGAAGCACCGTTTGTTTACACTCCGGAAGGGTTTCATTTCCGTCAACCGATAACGATCGGCGGAAAAGCATTACAGAATTTCAAATGGAATAAAACCAGAATGGCTTTTACCTGTACAGATGCAGGAGCCGAACATGTCAGTATCGAAGGAGTTTATCCCGAAGGGTACAAGAAATATGAAGATTATACCGGCTTTTACTACTTTTACTACAAAACACTGGAAATAGACGCTGCAGGTAATTTTAATTTTGTAGATGCCATGCCTTTCATAGTACAGCTAAAACAACTGGTAGATCAGAAAAGCTATATAATGATAGGTTCTGACTTAGAAGCAGACATCATAGTTACTTATGATAAAGCGATGGGCAAACTAACTCTCAAGCCTCAAAAAACAGGTGATATCACAGGAACCGGGCAATTCTACGGAACATATATCTTGGGAAACAACGAAGCTTATGCAATACCGGCGCATCTAGGAGCGGATTTCGGCTATATCGCATCTTATGCAGGTTATGACTATGGTTTAGTTTCAGAAACATCGGACGACGGCATCTTGTCTTTTGTCGAATATGGCACACTTTTCAGTTCATTAGTGGGAGAACCAGCCACTTCCTTTGTCCTGACAGCTTACAACTCTGACAAATACTCCAGTAGCACATATCTCGGATATTTAAGTTGGATGGATTCCATTAAACTAATGCCTTATTGAAATTAAGTTCAAGTAAACAGACAGATAATAATATGAAAAAAGTAATAAACATATTCCTATTCATCCTCTGCTTCACCGTTATCAGTTGCCATGACGATGATGCCGTCATTCCGGCATTGTCTATCATTAAGGCAGACACCAATCTAAAGGCAACAGGTGGAGAAGCAAGTGTACAAATACAAGCTATCGGGGAAGTCAAAGCTACGACAGACGTAGAATGGTGTAAAGTTACAGAAGTCACTACGGAAATCGTCAGACTTTCCGTTCTGGAAAATAAAGGTTATCCGGGTCGTTCGGCACAGATTATCATCACTAATGGCGAACATGCCAAGCAAGTTACTCTTATTCAGGAAGGCGCTATATTTATTTACGACAAATACGAACAAGTACAAAGTACGGATAATAAAGCGGCAGTCTTACCGATTAAACTATCCAGTTCATTTCCTATACAAGTGGTAATACCCGAAAAAAATAAGAATTGGCTGTCATTTACCCCTTCAGCAGACGGTGGCAACTTCATTGTCAGTGAAAATAACACAGGGAGAGCACGTGGCAGTGACGTGACAGTAACAGCAGGAGAGCGTACGTTAACCTATCAGATAATGCAATATGACGCCGAAAATTTTGTTGGCGATTGGAAAGGTGCATATGTAAATCAGGGAAAACAATACAGCTTACCCGAAGTTTCAATTTCAGTTCCGGACGAGAATGGTGTATATACTATTTCCGGTCTTTACAAGAATAGCACCTATGATTATAAGATACAAGCCACCTATCAAAATAATATGTTTTATGTAACAGCCGGACAATTTGTGGGCAGCAATGTTTCAACCGGTTTACCATTAAGCGTATATTTCTGTATTGTCGACGACATGGGACTTCCTCTATTTACTGCAGACAACAGCATAGGATTAATTCCGGTACTTTTATCCGACGGTTCCTTTGTACTCGCATTTGCAGATAATGGCGGCGTGCCGGGTGGAGTAGCAACCAAAATATCGTTTGCCGGTTTCCTCGGCGAACCTAGTCTCAATTCCTTCCAAGGTAATATAAGAATTTTAAGTAACTGTTTCTTTTTCTAATACCCCAAAAGAAACAATAGAAATAAACGACTAATATTAATCTTTTAATAATTTACATTATGACAAAGAAGTACACAAACTTTTTCCTTAGTGCTTTACTAGCGCTTTGCGTTATCACAGGTTGTGATGACAAAGATGATGATGCACCTGCAATAACAGTATCTTCCAATTCTGTTACGATTCTGGCTACCGGCGGAGAAGAGTCTATTGAAATCACCACCAACCAATCAGAATGGACTGCTACACGTCCTGAGTTGGATAGTTGGTGCACGCTAAAGACAAATGGCAATGCATTAAAGATCAGCGCATCTGCCAATGAAACAATAACCCCTCGTTCAACAATGATTACAGTTACTGCCGGAGTTGGTTCCAATGCAAAAACGCAAGAAATTACCGTGACACAAAAGGCGGCAGATCCTTCTTTGGAAATTACAGGAACACCTGTACATTTGGATGCAGCCGGAACTGCTATTGAATTGACAGTTACTACAAATACTGGTGTATGGAATGCCAGTCGTCCCGATGGCGATACTTGGTGTATCTTATCACAAGAGGGAGACAAACTAACTGTTTCAGCAGAAGCATATACAGTCAATGCAGAACGTAAAACAACTGTTACAGTAACTTATGGAGAAGATGCTTCTCTCACTCCAAAGACATTTGAAGTCACACAGCAAGGGGCAGCTCCGGTATATGCTATTGAAATACCTTCTGATTTCTCGACAGGTGATGTACAAAAAGTAATGTATCAGAATGTAAAAGTGGCAGAGGTTTGTCGGGAATATATCAGAATAGCGTCATCTTCTATTGACAAACAAATGATTGTAATTTATCCTGTAACAACAGAAGGCAAAACAGACTTAACCAAAGGTTTTACTATCCCCGATGGTGGTGCAATAGTTTGGGATATAGCAACCAACACATGTACTTATACCCCAGGTACAGAATCTGCTTTATCCAAAGTCTACCTGGCAGAAGGTGATTTTTCATCAACTACAACAGCGACCTCTCCTATTAATGCTATGGTAGAAGCCGAATTATTAACAGATACTCGCCCTAATGATACTAGATTTAATTATAAGATAGTAAAGATTGGTACACAGTATTGGATGGCTGAAAATTTGAAAGCACAGAACTATCTGAATGGAACCGAGATTCCACGTATCACAAATAGTACAGATTGGAATAGTAACACAACAGGAGCACATCGTCTCCCATTTGCTGATACACAGAGCTTTCTTACTTTCGGAGCTTTCTACAATGGATATGCTATGTATAATGAAGCTGGTCTCGCTCCTGAAGGATGGATTGTCCCATCAAACACAGAATGGGATAAACTTAAAAAATATATTGGAACCAATAGTGGGCAAAAAATGAAATCAAAATTAACCTCATATTGGGGAGGTACTACTGCCGGAGCAGGTACAAATATAACAGGATTCGATGCAATAGCAGCTGGTTTTTATTCTTCTGCAACTAGTGACGAAGAAAATGGCAAAAAAGCTACATTCTGGAGTACAACCAAAAGCCTCAACCTTATAGTAAAAAAACAAACCCCATGTTTTTATTATTTAGATTCTAGTAGTAAGATTTTTGTATATGGTAATGAACACGACTTCATTTTTGGTCATTCCATTCGTTGCGTCAGAAAATAACAAGTAATAAAAGCGAGCGAGCTAAGTTAAATTCTCTCTCTAACAAATAGAATTTAGCATTAATTGTTCATTAAAAGAGTTGTTTCCGCTGCGGAAGCAACTCTTTGCTTTCTTCCCCTATTCTCTTCCAAAGACAATTTTTCTTCCCCCAAAGTTTCCATAAGGAAAATAATCGTCTATCTTTGTAACTACATATTTTTAAAAGACTACATTATGGCGAAAAAGAAAGAAAAGAAAGAGAAAAAAGCCGGCAAGAGAATGAGTAAGAAAGAGCTGGCAGCGTTGTTAATAGACTTTTTCCATGCCAAACCCAATGAGACTCTAAGCATGAAATATATTTTCTCGGAATTGCGTCTCACCACCCATCCCCAGAAAATGCTATGCGTCGATATACTGCATGACCTTTTAGATGACGATTATATCAGTGAAATAGAAAAAGGAAAGTTCCGTCTCACCAATCATGGAACAGAGATGGTAGGCACTTTCCAACGGAAGAGCAACGGTAAGAACTCGTTTATTCCTGAAGAAGGGGGCGACCCGATATTCGTGGCCGAACGTAATTCCGCACATGCGATGAATAACGATAAGGTAAAGATAACTTTCTATGCCAAACGGAAAAACAGAGAAGCCGAAGGAGAAGTCATCGAAATACTGGAACGCGCCAACGATACATTCGTCGGCACACTGGAAGTAGCTAAGTCATACGCATTTCTGGTGACAGAGAACCGTACATTAGCCAATGATATTTTCATCCCGAAAGATAAGCTGAAAGGCGGAAAGACCGGAGATAAAGCCATTGTGAAAGTAACCGAATGGCCGGACAAGGCAAAGAATCCTATCGGACAAGTAATAGATATATTAGGTCAGGCTGGCGATAACACCACAGAGATGCACGCAATTCTTGCGGAATTCGGTCTGCCGTATGTATATCCAAAAGCAGTAGAGACAGCAGCAGATAAGATTCCTGCCGAGATTTCAGCAGAAGAGATTGCCAAACGCGAAGATTTCCGTAAGGTAACAACTTTCACCATCGACCCGAAAGATGCCAAAGACTTTGACGACGCACTTTCCATCCGTAAACTGAAAGACGGATTGTGGGAAGTAGGCGTACACATTGCCGACGTGACACATTACGTAAAAGAAGGCAGCATCATCGACAAGGAAGCAGAAAAGCGGGCAACTTCCGTTTATCTGGTAGACCGTACCATCCCGATGCTTCCCGAACGGTTGTGTAACTTCATTTGTTCACTCCGCCCGAACGAAGAAAAACTAGCTTTCTCCGTTATCTTCGATATTACGGAAAAAGGAGAAGTCAGAGACTCACGCATCGTACATACGGTTATCAACTCCGACCGTCGCTTCACCTACGAAGAGGCACAACAAATCATAGAAACAAAAGAAGGAGACTTCAAAGAAGAAGTACTCACATTAGATACGATTGCCAAAGCACTGCGCGA
This sequence comes from Bacteroides sp., assembly GCA_019412865.1. Lineage (GTDB taxonomy): Bacteria > Bacteroidota > Bacteroidia > Bacteroidales > Bacteroidaceae > Bacteroides. Next base: position 11,706 of record DXOJ01000254.1, read on the forward strand.
AAAACGCTTCTCTGCAGGAGCTATCAACTTCGACCGCTACGAAGTGAAGTTCGAAATTGACGAAAAAGGAAAACCAATCAGCGTTTACTTCAAGGAGTCAAAAGATGCCAATAAACTAGTGGAAGAATTCATGTTGCTCGCTAACAAGACCGTAGCAGAAAAGATAGGATGTGTGCCGAAGAACAAGAAAGCCAAAGTGCTTCCTTACCGTATCCACGACCTGCCCGATCCGGAGAAGTTGGAGAACTTGTCACAGTTCATCGCCCGCTTCGGCTACAAAGTGCGTACAAGCGGAACGAAGACTGATATTTCAAAATCCATCAATCATTTATTGGACGACATACACGGAAAGAAAGAAGAGAACCTGATAGAAACCGTATCCATCCGCGCCATGCAGAAAGCACGTTACTCAACCCATAACATCGGTCACTACGGACTAGCTTTCGAATATTACACTCACTTTACTTCTCCCATCCGCCGTTTCCCGGACATGATGGTACACCGTTTGGTGACGAAATATATGGACGGAGGACGCAGCGTATCCGAAGCCAAGTACGAAGACCTCTGCGACCACAGCTCGAACATGGAACAAATTGCAGCCAATGCCGAGCGTGCTTCCATCAAATATAAACAGGTGGAATTTATGAGCGAACGTCTGGGGCAGATTTACGACGGTGTAATCTCCGGCGTAACCGAGTGGGGACTTTATGTAGAACTGAACGAAAACAAATGTGAAGGTCTGGTCCCTGTTCGTGATCTGGATGATGACTACTACGAATTCGACGAGAAGAACTATTGTCTTCGCGGACGCCGCAAAAACAAAATATACAGTTTGGGAGACGCTATTACTGTTCGGGTAGCTCGTGCCAATCTGGAAAAGAAACAATTGGATTTTGAATTAATAGAAAAGTAAAAGTTTGAATATTCAAGCAAACTGAAAAGCTCATTCAACCCCTGATAACATTAGTACAGAAATACGATTGATTAGATAAATCTGTGAAAGTAACGAGAAAAAAGTTCGCATAGATTTGTGTAATCAGTCGTAAGTCTGTACTTTAGCGTATCATTTTGATTATTCTTACTATTATAACATTCATATATCCATGAAGACTGTCATTATCGAAGACAAACAACGAATCGAGTCCATTATCCTGCATTGCGATGCCTGTTTTGTGGGCATTACAGATTTAGAAGGTAATCCCTATGTAGTTCCCATGAACTTCGGTTATGAAAATGGTATCATATATCTGCATTCAGGTCCCGAAGGCAGCAAGTTAGAGATGTTGGAACATAATAATAATGTATGCATCACTTTCAGCCTTGGACATAAACTTGTCTACCAACACGAAAAGGTAGCCTGCAGTTACAGTATGCGTTCCGAAAGCGCGATGTGTCGGGGGCAAGTAGAATTCATCGAAGAGATAGACGATAAACGTCGTGCACTGGATATTATCATGCGTCATTATACAGACAACGCATTCAGCTATTCCGATCCTGCCGTACGTAACGTAAAAGTGTGGAAAGTAGCTGTCCGGCAGATGACAGGAAAAGTCTTCGGTCTGCGAGCCAACGAAAAGCCATAAAACAGTTTCCGGCTTTCGGCTAATGAATTTAACTTCATGTGCCACACCCGTTTAAGAAACGAATTCAGCATTCAAGAAGCATGACGGAGTATCTCCAAGCAAATTTCTCTAAACAAAAGTTTAGAACACTTTTACCCTCACACCCTCATCCTCTGCTTGTATCTCTTTATCCATCGGCATTACAGGTGTGAGGGTAAAGGTGATAGTAAGTGAGGGTAGGCAATTACCCTCACCCTGTTTCATTCTAAATGTTGTCCTACTTCCTTGTATTACATAGGAAGTGCAACCGGTATATATCTATTATCCCTTCATTATCCATCCGTTAAACCACCGATATAGTTAATTCACCACAGCCGTGGTGAGATCCTCCCACAGCCGTGGTAACTTCTCTTCATGGCCGTGAAGAGAAGTCGTCACGGCCGTGGGAAGCTAACTATATCGGTAGTCTGATGCAAGAAGAGCGGTAACTTAATACAAACATAAAGGGGAGATAAGGTATTCTTCCCTGCTTCATAATATCCATTCTCCCTATACACCAGTACCAAGACAGCCGTTTATAACATGATTATAAAGACTATTCTATCCTCTCATATCAAATTCTTTTTGTATACTTGCAACATAAATAAAATAGATAAGTACTCTTGCAAAAAAAATAGATTATGAAGAAACTACTATGTCTCGCCTTGTTAGTATCCGCCGGAAGTATCTACTCCGGCAGTATCTCGGCAAACAACAAACCTACTGATAACAAATCCGGCAACAACTCAAAGGACATATACAAAAAGACCTGGATCGACTTCAACAAAAACGGTATAAAGGATGTATACGAAGATACCTCCGCTCCTATCGAAGCCCGCATCGCGGATTTGCTTTCGCAAATGACGCTGGAAGAGAAAACCTGTCAGATGGCTACTCTCTACGGTTCGGGACGGGTATTGAAAGATGCATGGCCTACTGCCGGATGGTCAGCAGAAATCTGGAAGGACGGTATAGGAAATATTGATGAGCAGGCGAACGGACTGGGTAAATTCGGTTCTGAAATCTCCTATCCGTATGCCAACAGTGTAAAGAACCGACACACCATTCAACGCTGGTTTGTAGAACAGACACGACTGGGTATTCCGGTGGACTTCACCAATGAAGGAATACGCGGATTATGTCACGACCGGGCTACCATGTTTCCCGCTCAATGCGGGCAAGGTGCCACGTGGAACAAGAAACTGATCCGGGAAATTGCGAAAGTCACTGCAAATGAGGCAAAAGCATTGGGATATACCAATATTTATTCTCCTATTCTGGATATTGCACAAGATCCTCGCTGGGGACGTGTGGTAGAAAGTTACGGAGAAGATCCGTATCTGGCGGGCGAATTGGGAAAACAGATGATCCTCGGTCTGCAAAGCGAAGGTATTGTTGCTACTCCCAAGCATTTCGCCGTGTATAGCATCCCGGTCGGTGGACGCGACGGAGGTACGCGTACGGATCCGCACGTGGCCCCGCGTGAGATGAAGACTCTTTATCTGGAACCTTTCCGCAAAGGTATTCAGGAAGCGGGTGCTCTAGGAGTGATGAGTTCGTATAATGATTATGACGGGGAGCCAGTTTCCGGAAGTTATCATTTCCTCACGGAAATTCTGCGTCAGCAATGGGGATTCAAAGGATATGTAGTATCGGATAGTGAGGCGGTAGAGTTTCTGCACACCAAACATCGTATCACCCCGACTGAAGAAAAGATGGCGGCACAAGTGATCAATGCAGGATTGAATATCCGTACCAACTTTACTCCCCCGCAAGATTTCATTCTCCCGTTGCGTCGTGCTATCGACGAAGGTAAAGTCTCTTTGCATACGCTCGATCAACGCGTCAGTGAGATTCTGCGTGTCAAGTTTATGATGGGGCTTTTTGATAATCCGTATCCCGGTGATGACCGTCGTCCGGAGACAGTCTTACACAATGACGCTCATAAAGCAGTATCTATGAAAGCCGCTTTGGAGTCTGTCGTTCTTTTGAAGAATAAGAATCAGATGCTTCCGTTATCCAAGAACTTCAAAAAAATAGCTGTGATTGGTCCGAATGCGGAAGAAGTGAAGGAGCTGACTTGCAGATATGGTCCTGCCAATGCGTCTATTAAGACTGTATATCAGGGAATCAAAAAATATCTGCCTAACTCGGAAGTTCGCTATGCAAAAGGCTGTGACATTATTGATAAATATTTCCCGGAGAGCGAACTATACAATGTTCCATTAGATACACAAGAGCAGGCGATGATTCAGGAAGCGGTAGAATTAGCAAAAGCTTCGGATATCGCTATTCTTGTACTGGGTGGAAATGAGAAAACGGTTCGGGAAGAGTTTTCACGTACCAATCTTGACCTCTGCGGGCGGCAGCAACAATTATTGGAAGCGGTTTATGCAACAGGCAAACCTGTCGTTCTAGTGATGGTGGACGGAAGGGCAGCAACCATCAACTGGGCAAACAAATACATTCCTGCCATTATCCATGCCTGGTTCCCCGGAGAATTTATGGGAGATGCCATCGCTAAAGTTCTTTTCGGAGACTATAATCCGGGAGGACGTCTGGCTGTCACTTTCCCGAAATCTGTGGGACAGATTCCTTTTGCATTCCCATTCAAGCCGGGTTCTGACTCTAAAGGGAAAGTCCGTGTAGACGGTGTACTTTATCCTTTCGGATATGGTTTAAGCTATACGACCTTCGGATATTCAGACTTGAAAATATCTAAACCGGTGATCGGTCCGCAGGAGAATATCACTCTTTCATGTACTGTGAAGAATACAGGAAAGAAAGCAGGGGATGAAGTAGTCCAGCTTTATATCCGTGATGATTTCAGCAGCGTTACCACCTACGATAAAGTTTTGCGGGGTTTTGAACGTATTCACTTGCAACCAGGAGAAGAACAAACTATCAACTTTACCCTTACGCCTCAAGACTTGGGATTATGGGACAAGAATAATCAGTTTACGGTAGAGCCGGGAAGTTTCTCGGTTATGGTGGGAGCTTCTTCACAGGATATACGGTTGAAGGAGAGTTTTGAGGTGCAATAAACTTGAAAAGACTAAAAAGTAACCACTAATAATTTTGTACCGGATGACTTAAAAAGAAAAGAGTATTTGAAAAGCCTTGAATTTATAAAGCAACTTCTGATTTAAAATACTTATAAAAATATGGTCAAACAATAAATTGAGACTTCATTCTCTTTCTATCGTTTGACCATATTTGATGAATATACCTAGACTAACCTTAGTGAAAACGTCATTTTAGCATATATGTATTATTGCAAACTATTGCTGTCCGATTAAACTCGACAACAATAAAAATAGTGTGCTCGACTGCTGAT
>DXOJ01000255.1 GCA_019412865.1 Bacteroides sp.
GGGAACATTCGACGGGCCGGGCTTACGGCTCGTCGTTTTTCTTCAAGGATGCAATTTCCGCTGCCTGTATTGTGCCAACCCCGACACGATAGCCGGAAAAGGAGGCACACCTACCCCACCGGAAGAAATCGTCCGCATGGCTATGAGCCAACGTCCTTTTTTCGGGAAACGCGGAGGAGTCACTTTCTCCGGAGGAGAACCTACGTTTCAGGCCAAAGCACTAGTCCCTTTAGTGCGTGAACTGAAAGAAAAGGGAATACATGTATGCATAGACAGCAACGGCGGTATCTGGAACGAAGAAGTTGAAGAACTTTTCAAACTGACGGATCTTGTATTGCTGGATATTAAAGAGTTCAATCCGGCACGCCATCAAGCACTGACCGGAAGAAGTAACGAGCAAACCATCCGCACGGCAGCATGGCTGGAAGAAAACGAGAAACCTTTCTGGCTGCGTTATGTATTAGTGCCCGGATACAGCGATTTCGAGGAAGACATCCGCCGTTTAGGAGAAGCTCTGGGAAAATATAAGATGGTGCAACGAGTGGAAATCCTGCCTTATCATACATTAGGCGTACATAAGTATGAAGCGATGGAGCAGGAATACAAGCTGAAAGACGTAAAAGAAAATACCCCCGAACAACTTGAAAAAGCCGCGGAGGTATTTAAAGAGTATTTCACTACTGTGGTGGTCAATTAGTTGAAAAAGTTGAGAATTGAGAGTTAACTATGCAGTATAACAGTGCGCAGGCAACTCTCAACTCTCCATTCTCAACTCTCAAATTCTTCAATCACCTCGAAACAGGGACACTCTTTGATCCGCTCCCAAGGGTCAACAATTCCATTATAATTAGTATCAGGACTCAAGTCCCGGTGACCGACCACCTTTGCATCCGGATAACGCTGCAACAACTCGCTTACCAGACGATGCATCGCCTCTTTCTGGCGGGAAGTACGCGTATCTGCTGCCTTTCCGTTCTCATCCAGCCCGCCTTCATAACACACCCCTAAACTAATCGCATTAAAACCGCGTGCATGAGCACCCACCGTATCTTCATCCCTCATCGGTTCTATCTGTCCCGACTTGCGAATGTAGTAATGATACCCCCAACACGAAAAGCCCCGAAAGCGATGGGCAGTGTCCACATCCTTCGCCGTGAAGTCGCGATCGACACGGGTAGCAGAGCAGTGAATCACAATCAGACTAATCTTTCTCATCGTCCTTCTCCCTTTCCGTCGTTTTCACATTACACACTTCCTTATGGGTGGCATTGAAGCGCACCTCTCTCACAATTCTGTTCCGCTTTCTTTTTCCGAAGAAAGGCACAAGGAACATAATTACATCCAAAATCTTAGTTACAATTTCTTTCATTTGATCCAATATTAAAGTTATCATGCTGCCGGATCCGGAGCCTCTCCGCTTCCACCACCGTCTGAACCGCCACCGGAACCTTTGTCATCATCTTCTCCTTCATTGCCGCTACCGCCCGTTTGGGCCACCGCACGCGTCGTTACCTGTTGGTAGCTAAGAATCTTCGTGATGTCCGCCAACGTCTTTCCGGGACGAAAAATAATATGGGCAGCCGTAATCAGCGAACTTGAAAACTCCTTGACCGACACAGCTCCTTCACTGTTCAACCCGATCTGCAAACTGCCCAAATCACCCAGCCGGACTATTCTTCCCGCTTTCAACGCACGCTTCGCCTCATAAAGAATACCCGAAATGGCGGCACGCACATCTGTCTCCGTACAGGTAGACCGACTGGTGATTCCTTCGCACAACTCTTCAAAATCCAACTCTCCCGAAGCCTGTGCCTGCGCGTAATACTTTGCCGACTCATCCTTTTTGGCAGGATTCTTGCGCGGCACTACTGAATAAGTTACTGTCATTGCCATAATAAAATAATTTTAAGATTTCACACATTTCGAACGCGTTCCTTATTTGTTAACGACATAAAGATAACACATTTTCCATCCTCCGGATTCCCCAACGAAGTTTCCTGATACTCTATGAATAATAATGACGTTATTCTTTTAATAAGCCATTAATTTTCAGTAACTTTATAGCATAAACCAAACATCATTCATCATGTATTATCCGGACCAGCCATTTCTTATCCGCACTTATAAAAAGTCGGAACTAGCTCATCTTTACAACCCCAACGTATGCCTCAAAGTAGCCTTACAAATACTACGTCGTTGGATTGTCTACAACCTTCCGCTCCTGCAAGAACTCGAACAAGAAGGCTATCGTGCCCGCAACCGCCTTCTCTCTCCCCGGCAAGTGGCAACGATCATACGCTATTTGGGAGAACCCTAGGAACTTAATCAAAAAAACGAAAAGTTCCATTCTATTATTTTACAAACAAATTTCTTTGCAACCGCAAATTAAAAAGAACAAACCAACATGGGTCATTTTACCATCTTTCAAGACTTTTACCGCGTCATAGCCGAAATGACAGAAGAAGAAATCGTATCGGCCATCAGCAACGGCACATACCGGGAAACGGTGGAGGACGTGCGCCGAATCTTCGCGGAACAAGGCGAGAAAGCAGCCAACGAAAAGAAAATAGAACTACCGGAAATCACCTTTTCAGCCAACTATCGGGGAGGACGTTCAAACGCAACTCTCGTCAAGTATCTGGGATACATCGTGGTAGACATCGACCATCAGACACAGGAAGCATTGGCACGCATCCTCGCACTGGCAAAAAAGTGTGCCCACACCCGCATCGCTTTCATCAGTCCCAAAGGAATGGGACTGAAAATCGTGGTACGTGTATGCCGGACGGACGGGACATTGCCCGAAACGATTCAGGAAATTGAAGATTTCCATCATGCCGCTTATCACAAAATCGCTTCCTTTTATGCCCAGCTCTGCGGAGTTGAGGTCGACACTTCCGGACAGGATGTCAGCCGCACTTGCCTGTTCTCTTACGATCCGGATATTTATTTCAATCCCGATGCCACAGCTGTCATCGTGGAACAGCCACCGATGTTCTTCAAGTCTCAAAAGAAGAAAAGAGCATCCGGCAAAAAGAAAAAGACGACAACACCAGACAACAATCCCCTCACCGAACAAGTGGCACTCAACTACCATTCCTCGCACGCTTCCTTAATGGTGACTCTGAACTATTATCACAATAAATCCGAAAAGTACGTCACCGGCAACCGGAACAACTACCTGCATTGCCTGGCTTGTATGTACAATCGCTACGGCGTCCCCCAGGAAGAGGCGGCAGCTTTTATCAAGAGCCAGTTCACCGATCTTCCCGCGGATGAAATGGACGCACTAATCGGGAGTGCTTACGGACACAACGAGGAATTCGACACCCGCAAGCTGAATAGTACGCAGAAGCGAATGTTACAGATTGAGCAACATATCAAAGAAAATTACGATACACGCTACAACGAAGTGCTTCATATCATGGAATATCGCAGAAGGAAAACGGACACGGAGCAACCGGAACCTTTCCATATTCTCGACGAAATGATGGAAAACAGCATTTGGATGGAGATGAACGAACTGGGCTATTCGTGCACCGTCAAGACGATTCAGAATCTGATCTACTCCGACTTCAGCATCACCTACCATCCTATTCGCGAGTATTTAGACTCGCTGCCTGAATGGGACGGAACGGATTATATCGGTATCCTTGCCAACAGCGTGCATACTAGTCACCAGAAATTTTGGGTAGAATGTCTGGAACGTTATCTGGTGGGAATGTGCGCTGCCGCCACACAAGACGATGTGGTGAACCACACTGTTTTGTTGCTTTGCAGCGAAATACAGAACATCGGAAAGACTACGTTTATCAACAACCTGCTGCCGCCCGAATTGCGCGCCTATCTTTCTACCGGTCTTATCAACCCGAGCAACAAGGATGATCTAGCCAAAATAGCGCAGGCAATGCTTATCAATCTGGATGAGTTTGAAGGGATGAGCGGACGGGAACTGAATATCTTCAAGGATTTGGTTACCCGCAAAGTAATCAGCATCCGCCTGCCATACGCGCGGCGTTCGCAAAACTTTCCTCATACGACTTCTTTTGCCGGCACATGCAATTACCAGGAAGTGCTTCACGACACCACAGGTAACCGCCGTTTTCTCTGCTTTCATGTCAACTCGATGGAGTTTATCAAAATAAACTACGCGCAGTTGTATGCACAAATCAAGTATCTGCTCAACAAGCCGGGGTATCAGTATTGGTTCACCCAGTCGGAAAACTCACGGATTGAAGAGAACAACGAGGATTTCATTTTCCACTCACCGGAAGAAGAACTGGTGTTGACACATATCCGCAAACCGGAACGTTTCGAAAAGGTGCATTATCTGACGGTCACTGAAATTGCGGAATTGATTCGCGAACGAACGGGATATCAATATTCTCACGGAACCAAAGCCCAACTGGGAAAAGTGATGTCCAAACACGGCTTCGAATTTCATAAGGGAAAAAACGGGAGAAGATACACTGTATTCATTATTGATACGGAACAGGTGAAATCAAACAGGC
>DXOJ01000256.1 GCA_019412865.1 Bacteroides sp.
GCGCGGTAACCGTAATTACTGGACATTGCTTCACTTGAAGTATGACCGTCATGCAATGGCCGGTCATGGTGAATCGGGGAGCAAAGGACGTAGTTTCGGAAAAGACGGTGCGGATAAAGTAATAGAAGTGCCCTGCGGAACGGTCGTTTATAATGCCGAAACCGGGGAATATCTTTGTGACGTAACAGAAGACGGACAGGAAGTGATCTTGCTCAAAGGCGGTCGCGGTGGTCAGGGTAACTGGCATTTCAAGACGGCAACCCGTCAGGCTCCGCGTTTTGCGCAGCCGGGAGAACCGATGCAGGAAATGACCGTTATCATGGAGCTGAAACTGCTTGCCGATGTTGGTCTGGTAGGTTTCCCGAATGCGGGTAAGTCAACTTTGCTTTCTTCTATTTCGGCTGCCAAACCGAAAATTGCTGATTACCCGTTTACTACGCTCGAACCCAATCTGGGTATCGTTTCCTATCATGGTGGAAAGTCTTTCGTAATGGCGGACATACCGGGTATTATCGAGGGAGCCAGTCAGGGTAAAGGCTTGGGACTGCGTTTCCTGCGTCATATCGAGCGCAATTCATTACTGCTGTTTATGGTTCCGGCAGACAGTGACGACATTCGTAAGGAATACGAAGTCTTGCTGAACGAACTGCGTACTTTCAATCCTGAAATGTTGGACAAGCAACGTGTGTTGGCTGTCACCAAGAGCGATATGCTCGATCAGGAATTGATGGACGAAATAGAACCTACATTGCCGGAAGGCATTCCCCACGTATTCATATCTTCTGTTTCCGGTTTGGGTATCTCGGTGTTGAAAGACATTCTTTGGGAAGAACTGAATAAGGAAAGTAATAAGATAGAGAACATCGTTCACCGTCCGAAGGACGTGACCCGTCTGCAACAGGAGCTCAAAGACATGGGCGAAGATGAAGACATCGTTTATGAATATGATGACAATGTTGATGATGACGATGATGATATCGACTATGAATATGAGGAAGAAGATTGGGAAGAAAAATGATTTCACTTACAAAAAATAAAGAGTTGAAGGGATATAAGTCACTCATGTCATATCCCGAAGTAGCTCATTTCGTAACTACACGTCACGGAGGTGTTAGTACCGGGACTTATGCCTCTTTCAACTGCTCGCCTTATACGAATGACACGTGTATGAATCTTGTCCGTAACCGGCATCGGTTGCTTCAATTGATGAAGTGGGAAATACAAGAATTATTCTTTGCAGAGCAGCGACACGGTGCCGTGAGCATAGTGATTGATAAATGGTACTTTGATGCTCCGGAAGGAATGAGGCAGGATGTTTTGAGAGGTGCCGATGCTTTAATTACCAATATACCGGGGTATTGCGTTTGCGTCACGACTGCGGATTGTGTACCCATATTGTTGTATGACAAGAAGTTGCAAGTGGTATCTGCCATTCATGCCGGATGGAAAGGAACGGTGGAGCATATTGTTAGCAATGTACTCGAACACATGAATGAGATGTTCGGAACGCAAGGCGAAGATGTGGTAGCTTGCATCGGACCGAGTATTTCGCTCGAATCATTCGAAGTAGGCGATGAGGTCTACGAAGCTTTTAAAGAAAGTGGTTTCGATATGTCCCTTATTTCTATTAAAAAGAGGAAAACCGGAAAGTATCATATCGACCTGTGGGAAGCAAACCGGATTGAATTACTGAATGCCGGAGTGCCTGCAGAACAGATAGAAGTAGCTGGCATCTGTACCTATATTCATCATGATGAATTCTTCTCTGCACGTAGGCTGGGTATAGACTCCGGCCGTATCTTGTCGGGAATAATGATTAGAAAGTAATAATCAGTACCTATAACCGTATAGTACTGATGATTAGTTTATGATAAGTTATGTTTGAAATAAAAGTATCTAAAGAAATAAAAGACGCATGCCCGGTTTTCGCCGGAGCCGCCGTGTATGCTGCAGTGAAGAATACTGCTTACAGCGAAGGTCTTTGGCACGAAATCAATGCTTTCACCGAACAACTGACTTCCACAACACAGATGGAAGACATCAAACATCAACCTGTTATCTTTGCTACCCGTGAGGCTTATAAACGTTGTGGCAAAGACCCCGGACGTTATCGTCCGTCAGCCGAAGCTTTGCGCCGCCGCCTGATGCGCGGAATCCCATTATATCAGATTGATACATTGGTAGACCTGATTAACCTCGTGTCTCTTCGTACGGGACATTCTATCGGTGGCTTCGATGCGGATAAAATACAAGGTACACACCTTGAACTCGGTATCGGTAAAGCTGGAGAACCGTTTGAAGGCATCGGGCGCGGTGTGTTGAATATTGAAGGATTACCCGTATATCGCGATTCATTCGGAGGAATCGGAACCCCGACAAGCGATCACGAACGTACGAAAATGGGTCTCGGAACTACTCATATTTTAGCGATAGTCAACGGTTATAACGGGAAAGAAGGCTTGAAAGAAGCTGCTGAAATGATTCAGACTTTATTAAGAAACTATGCAGAATCGGATGGAGGCGAAATCATGTTCTTTGAATAATGAGGCTCCTTTTTCCGGCTTGAAAAAGAAAAAACACATGAAAAACATACTTATTTTACTGACTGTTTTATTATTGCCACTGGCTGTCAACGGACAGAATAAACCTTCATTCTCTGCCCGGGAAGTGAGCGATGTCCGGGTAGCTACTCCCGGACTATTTGCTAAAGGGAATCACATCTATCTGCATTTGGACTCCTTGAAAGACCATGAATATGCTTTTCCATTACCCGGAGGAAAAGTAATCTCCGCCTATGGAACTCGTGGAGGACATTCGGGAACAGACATTAAAACTTGTGCAAAAGATACGATTCGTGCTGCTTTTGATGGAGTGGTACGTATGTCGAGACCATATTATGCCTACGGGAATCTAGTCGTTATCCGTCACGCTAACGGATTGGAAACTCTTTATAGCCACAATTTCAAGAATCTGGTTAAAAGCGGTGATATCGTAAAAGCCGGACAGCCTATCGCACTAACCGGGCGTACTGGCCGTGCCACTACCGAACATGTGCATTTCGAAACCCGTATCAACGGAGAGCACTTCAATCCGAATCTGATTTTCAACCTGAAAGAGAGAACATTGCGGAAAGAATGTATCAAGTGTACCAAGAATGGGGGTAAAATCGTTGTGAAGACTCACACTCCTGATAGTCGGGTTGCGCAGAATAAGAAGTAAACTATTATGGTACAAACCGTATGCAAACCGGTTTGTCTATTTTAATATCCCGGTGCACGTCCGTTAGCAATCCCGTGTCTGCATCTCTTTCATAAACTTGTATCACATTGCTATCTCTGCAAGCGACTAACAGGTATTTACCGTTAGGCGTGATGATGAAATTACGCGGATGAATCCCTGTAAGTTGATAGCTTGTTTTCGTCAACATTCCATTATCCGGATGAATCCGGAAGATAGCGATGCCATCTGCTTTCAAGCGATTACTGGCATATAAGAATTTTCCATCCGGGCTGATATGAATGTCTGCACTTCCTTTGGCTCCCACAGTATCAGCAGCTATCGTTTGAATCTCTTTCAGGTTTCCGTCTTTATATTCAAAAGCAATGACTGTGCCCGATAACTCATTTATCAGATAAGCATAGTTACCGTTCGGGGCAAATGTCAGATGGCGGGGGCCTGAACCGGCTTTTACTTTGTAGGCCGCTGGTTGTCCTTCTTTAAGGAAACTCTCTTGGTTGGCAATATCTGCATCCGGGTTGATGACATATTTATGTATTTGGTCTGTTCCTAAATTATCTGCAAACAGGTATTTTCCATCGGGAGTAATCCGTATACAGTGCAAATGAGATTTTTCCTGCCGTTCCTTGTCTACTCCCGAACCTTCAAAATTCAGGATATCGGAAGCAGGAAGGAGAGAACCATCCTTAGCAATAGGAAAAACAGAAATACTGCCTCCACTGTAATTGGCAGTCACCACATTCTTACCATTAGTGATAATATAGCAAGGGTCTTCGCCTCCGGTCTTTTGTGAATTTAATAGTTGGAAAGTGCCTTTCTCTTTATCGAAAGCCAATGCATTGGCAGCAGCCCGCTCATCATTAAATTCACTGACTGCATAAACGAATTTTCCGTCAGCGGATGGAACAAGATAAGAAGGATTCTCTATTTCTACTTCACTTAACGGGACAGCAGTTCCGTCTTTTTCATTAAAGCGGAAGCTATAGATACCTTTACTGGTTCCTGAAGTGTAAGTACCTACTAACATCGTTAATTCATTTTCCGTAGTATCGGTTGTTTCCATATGAGTCTTTTTTTTAGATGTGCAGCTACTGATACTGATTCCGAATAGACAAATAGCAGCGAATGACTTGAATATAAATGCTTTAGATAAAAATCTCTTCTTCATAAGTAGCATGTTATTGGTTGGTTCTTCATGATGCTTTTTCATTTTAAGTATAAAATAGCTCCGTAAAGATAATGCTTTGATATAATATTTGCTAACGTCTTCTCGTAATTTAGAAAACATTTCCTATCTTTGCACCCTTGGAAAGCGTTCTAAATAATCGCTATTCTGTACGAATAAGAATTTGGGGTTGACTGGATTTGACAGCGGGCAGAAATGGTAGGTAAG
>DXOJ01000257.1 GCA_019412865.1 Bacteroides sp.
GTACCGGGTGTGTATTCCTTTCCGTGTGGCTACTTGCACCTCAATGTATGAATCTTTTTGGCGTCCCTGGGAAGATAATAAAAAGAATATATGGGTTCGTTCCATGCCTAAAAAGGCAATGACCAAAGATGATTTTCCTTTTTATAATACAACCATGTGGGATTATGAATTCCAGATGCGTTTTGCGCAATGGATACATAATAAAAATGACGCAGTGCGCACTTGTTGTCTGATCGGAATCCGTACACAGGAAAGTTTCAATCGGTGGAGATGTATCTATATGAGCCGCAAATTCCAGATGTATCATAAATACAAATGGACTTCCAAGGTAGGGAATGATATTTATAATGCCTATCCTATTTACGACTGGAAGACTACGGATGTATGGACGGCTAATGGGAAATTCCAGTGGGATTATAATACCTTATATGACCTTTACTATCGTGCCGGAGTCAATCTGGAGCGTCAGCGTGTAGCGAGTCCTTTTATTAATGAAGCGCAAGAAAGCTTGCAGCTTTACCGGGTGCTTGATCCCAATACCTGGGGTAAAATGGTCGGAAGGGTGAATGGTGTGAACTTTACCGGTATGTATGGTGGTACTCACGCGATGGGATGGCAGTCGGTGAAACTTCCCGAAGGATATACATGGCGCGAGTTTATGTATTTCTTGCTGTCCACTTTGCCGGAACGGGCGAGGAAAAACTATCTCCGGAAACTTTCGGTGAGTGTGAATTTCTGGCGGACGAAAGGCGGATGCCTGAGTGATGCCACCATCCAAAAGCTGATTGATGCAAAAGTACCGATTATCGTTATGGATAATAGTAACTACAAAACGCTGAAAAAACCGGTACGTATGGAATATCAGGATGATATCGACATTCCGGAGTTCAAAGAAATACCTACGTATAAGCGGATGTGTGTTTGTATTCTTAAGAATGATCATGCCTGCAAATATATGGGATTCTCGCCCACAAAGGAGGAGATGAGTAAGAGAAGTCAAATTATGGAACAATATAGAATCATTGTATCATGAGTGTAGATAAAAGCCCTGTTTACGAGGTAAAAGCGGTACCTGTAGAAAAAGTATATGCGAACGATTATAATCCGAATGTCGTTGCACCGCCTGAAATGAAGTTGCTGGAACTTTCTATTTGGGAAGATGGCTTTACGATGCCATGTGTATGTTACTACGATAAAGATGAAGATCGTTATATCCTGGTGGATGGTTACCATCGCTATACGGTATTAAAAACTTCCCAACGAATCTATAAGCGTGAAAACGGCTTGTTGCCAATTGTAGTGATAGACAAAGACCTGTCTAACCGTATGAGTTCGACAATCCGGCACAACCGTGCGCGTGGAATGCATAACATTGAATTGATGTGCAACATTGTTGCGGAGCTTGACAAGGCTGGTATGTCCGATCAATGGATAATGAAAAATATTGGTATGGACCGTGATGAATTGTTGCGCCTGAAACAAATTTCAGGACTTGCTGATCTGTTTGCTAATCGTGAATTCAGTATTCCTGATGAGGTTGCTCCTACTGAAACAGAGCGCAAAACCTTATAATCTGATAGCTATATATATACAGAAATTGAATATTTTGTCATTTAGGCACAAATTATACAAGTTATTAGTCTATTTTGTGGTATAAAATAGCTATGTCTTTTGTCTAATTTGTGCCTAAATTGTATCTAAATGACACGAAAAACTATAACTCCTTTCCATTACCCAAGTTTTTATGAGAGAAACTTGAAAATTTTAAAATGTTCGCATATCGAAAGAAATAAGGATATTGAATATTTTTGTTGTGAATTTCGTAATCTCCTTGCTTGCTACCTGCATAATTAGCCCCTTTATTCTGAATTGATTCTCTGTAACAGAAATGAATACAATTTTGTATCTCCTTTAATATTCCGAAATTTGCAATATGAGATTTGGACAAAAAATATTGTCCTGAGAGAAAAGCAAAAAGAGAAATAAGAGAGAGAGAAGAGAAGTAGAAGAAAGTACATTAGAGAATTAATGAGAGAAATAACAAGACTTACAACCAGTTTTTTGAATTTGACTTTTTTATTATCTGTGGTGGGGT
>DXOJ01000258.1 GCA_019412865.1 Bacteroides sp.
TGTTTGTTTCTCGATTGCGGATGCAAAGGTAGGAACTTTTTTGAAACTGACAAATGATTCATGGGAAAATTTTCGTGGAATATGTATTTTTTTTCAAAGTAACCTTCGTTTTGCGTTGATATTCAATGGGATATAAGCTTTTGCTTTTTGTAAAAAAGCGTCTTTATTATGTAAAACCTTCGAGGAACTGTTTTTGAATATACCTTATTATATATAATGAAATACAATCTATGTGCTTATGACTCTTTTTATAGCTGGCTATAATAATGTATTGTTGAAGCATGATTTCTTTTTTTTTGTTGTTAATGCCTTTAAAAACTCTCTGATTACTATCTATTTTTTGTAGTTTTGCTTCGGATTGGAAACGAGGTTATTTGGTTATGTTGCAAAAAACGAAAGGAATAGTTCTTCATACATTAAAATACAATGATACTTCTATCATTGTAGATATGTATACAGAGTTGTCCGGCAGGGCTTCTTTCCTTGTAACAGTACCCCGTTCACGGAAGGCGGCTGTAAAATCCGTACTTTTCCAACCGTTGTCTTTTATCGAGTTCGAGGCCGACTATCGGCCCAATGCAACACTCTATCGTGTGAAGGAAGCGAAATCCTTTTATCCATTTTCTTCCATACCTTATGATCCGTATAAGTCTTCGATGGCACTTTTCTTGTCGGAGTTTCTTTACAGGGCTATCCGGGAGGAGGCGGAGAACCGTCCGTTATTCGCCTATCTGCAACATTCTATCATTTGGCTGGACGAGTGTGGAGAGGGATTTGCCAATTTCCATCTGGTTTTCCTGATGCGTCTTTCGCGTTTTCTGGGGCTTTACCCGAATCTGGAAGATTATCATACCGGCGATTACTTCGATTTATTGAATGCCTGTTTCACTTCCATTCGTCCCCAGCTACATTCTTCTTATATCAATCCTGAAGAGGCCGCCCGTCTCCGTCAGTTGATGCGCATGAACTATGAGACCATGCATCTTTTCGGTATGAGCCGTGCGGAGCGTACTCGCTGCCTGACGATCATGAATGATTATTATCGTTTGCATCTGCCGGACTTTCCGGCATTGAAATCACTGGAGGTATTGAAAGAACTGTTTGATTAATTAGTAACTTCTCTCCATCTGCTTGCTATATATTGTTTTAGCTCCGTTTTAGCGTCCGCCACTGTATATGGTAATTAATCAGGTGATAATAACACTTCTTAATGTGGGTTTGTATGCTGTTCCTGAAAATATATGTTACTTTTGTCCGTAGAGAATAAAAGAGCATGAACAAGAGAGAAAACAATATGAAAAGATTCCTATACCTGACAATCTGTCTTCTCATCCTGGGGGAGTTTTATGGTTGTAACGGAGACGTGTTTGTCGACGACTTCCGTCCTTCCGATTCCGAACTGATGTTGGACGGGAACGGGGATGTTGCCACTATTCAATTTGCAGCTGCCAATTGGGATTGGTTAACAATGTATACAGCTTCCGGTTTTCCCTTTCAATATAAAGTATATGATGCGGACAATCGCCTGGTAACAAATGATCAAGGTCCATTGCTGAACGGATTAGGCAAGATTGTGTGTGTCGGGGAGATGATTGATTTCACCATCGAACGTGTTTATCCCGAAGAAGTGAAGATAACGGTGGGCGAGAATGCCCTTTCCGCTCCTTTTCAATTTCAACTCACGGCAAGCAACGAGTATGAGTGGCAGGAGATACACGTCGAGATCTCTCCGGCAGACAGATATGTAATGGACAGTATTATTTATTCTTTGGATGCATATTCTTACGATCCGGAAAACAAGATAGAGAAAAAAGAAGGCGTCTCCTTTCATAACTTAACAAGTGTTTCGTCTACATACACGTTTTTTCCTTTCGAGTCTTTTTACCATTTTATAAAATTCAAAAGCGATGTGCCCGAAGCTTTTCAGCTACTGGGCGAAGCCGGTCTGACAGTGGAAATACCAAGTATGAAAGACGGATATTTAGTGATGAACGGCAAACGGGTGCCATTTATTTCTGAACAACAAATGTTGCCTTCCTCCAATACGGAACAGAAAGAAGACATAATTCCTCCCCGAACTTCTCGATATTACACTTTATTGATGATGTATGACTGGCTGGAAACCAGATATACCCTCTATGTTTCTCACTCCAAATCCAAGAAACAACGAATCGTAACCGGCACGTTACAAAGCAGAATGCCTGTAAAATATAACATAATACACAAGGATATCCCTTTCAATAACTAGCATATCAATGATTAGAAATAGGAACGCCATACGGTTGCTGTGCCTCCTTTGCCTCCTGGTACATCCGGCAATCAACGTAAATCTGGAAGCCCAGACAATCATCGGACAACGGAACGACAGCGTCAGCCATCCCTTGATCCGCCATCAGCTCGGCTTTGACATCCGTCCGGGCTATATCGTCTCCACCCATAGTTTTCTGCAAGGAGACAATGCGCAACAAAAGAAAATCGACCAATCGCTTTCTTTCCATTTCAAGTACGCTTTCAGATTCGGCAAAGAATCCAATCTAGGCAGGCTCTTTCCTCATACCTATCAGGGTATTGGCGTTTCCTACCATACCTTCTTTAGTCCCGTTGAATTGGGAAATCCGGTGTCGGTATACGCTTTTCAAGGGTCACGTATCGCGCAACTGTTGCCCCGCCTATCGCTCGATTATGAATGGAACTTCGGAGCTTCTTTTGGCTGGAAGAAATATGACGAACTATCCAATCCGCAAAACGTGTTGGTTGGCTCCAAGATCAATGCATACATCAATCTCGGCTTTTTGCTGAACTGGCAAGTTCACAGGTATTGGAAACTGGCGGCAGGCGTAGATCTCACCCATTTCTCCAATGGAAACACGCATTATCCTAATGGCGGTCTTAATGTTATTGGAGGAAGAATCGGCATCGTACGTGCTTTGGGCGCGGATGAGGCGCCCGGTTCCATCACTCCCGGATGGCTCTTTATAAAGCCTCACGTCAGCTATGACTTGGTGATTTACGGAGCCACCCGCAAAAGAGGACTGATTGGAGACGATGTGTCGAGTCTGATTCCCGGTTCGTTCGGAGTGGCGGGCGTCAATTTCGCCCCGATGTATAATTTCAATAACTATTTTCGGGCAGGGCTTTCTGCAGATGCGCAATATGATGAGAGTGCCAATCTTAAGGAGTATAGAGTGGGCGAGTTCTACTCGGGTGATTTGAAGTTTCATCGTCCTCCTTTCCGTAAGCAATTTGCCATGGGGTTATCTCTTCGGGCAGAACTGGTGATGCCTGTTTTCTCTATCAATGTCGGCGTCGGTCGGAACCTGATATACAGTGGGGATGATACAAAAGGGTTCTACCAGATTCTGGCTCTCAAAACTTATGTCACCCGGCATTTGTTTTTGCACGTGGGATATCAGTTGAGCAAGTTTAAAGACCCCAGCAATCTGATGCTGGGACTTGGATATAGATTCCATGACAAACGATGAAAGGGCAATCTTCGTTTGTTAATAACCTCCTTTTTCAATTTGATTAAAATGTAAGTCCTCCTAATTGGATTATTCCATTATCTTTCCAAATATAATTAACTTTTACTTCTGTGATACCGGCGTCAGGATATCGTTGCTGATATTCTGCTGTTTTATCACTCTGTAGGATATATCCGTATCCCAATGATATTCCTGTAGCAAATTTAAAACCGAACTTCTCTGCTTTATCGTCATACATTAAGGTTAAAAAGGTAATATTCCATTCGTATGTGCCTTCTCTGAATATTCCCGAATCAGTTTTCATTGTGAACTTTTTGGTTTCCTGGTTGAATGTATAAGTAGCACCAATGAATGGTTTATCTTTTTCTCGTAACTCAATTTCTATCTCTGGGGGGATTCTTAGATCCACTGCTTTTATTATTACTCCCGGATAATCAGGGTTACCTTTTAGCGGAATTCCCCAGTTGACAATTTCCGGACTGTTGAAGTATTTGACATATACGGAGATTTCACATGCTATCTTATTATTGTCGGTATCGATAAGTCGTATCATGGTGTTCCCACTTTTGTAGGTAGTGATATATACGCTCATTTCGTCAAGAGTTGCAGTCGCAATTTCTTGATTTTCTGATTCTAACCTATAGTTGTGCTCTGTTAAGTCTGTTTCTATAATGACATGCCATGTGTCTCCTTCCCATATAGAGACTGATTTCTTTTCGACTTCGTATGGCTCCTCTTCAGAGCAACCATACGAAGATGCCAGTAATAATACAATTAGCAAAAGTCTATTGATTCTCATACTTTTAAATATTTTTTATAAATATATGCTAATATGGGAGATAATCCCTTTGTTTTACCGGGTAATAAAGTCTTTATTGCTTATTCCACGTAGACTTCTACGACCGTAAAGACATTGTTTGAACGGATATAAAGGTCAAATGTTCCATAAGGTCCGTTGACTATGTCAGGTGCTTTAGTTAGGGTTATTCTTAATTTGTTATTGGCAGATGTTACATTTAAGCCTTTTTTCCCTGCGCTATGTTCTTTCAAGAAAAACTCAATATTTTGGGGTAATGCTAATTCAACCGTTTCACCTATACGGTGAAGACTTCCAATACCATACCTATATGCAGGCAACCCATTATTGTTAGGGAAAACAGATATATATTTTACAATTGCACCGATAGTCATGTCACTATTTACTATTTTAGATACAACATAGGCTTGATAATAACTTGCTTCTACTTGAATAGCGTGATTGCCTGACGGGAAATCTATAAGTGTATTTTTATCAAAAATCTGATAAATATGTCCGGGCGTAACCGCTACTTCGTGTGTGAGGTTGGTTAATGAGGGTAGAATATCTGCTCCAACTCCTGCGCCATTTCCTACGTCAGAAATGAAATTAGAAGATGTGACGAAGTTATTAGCTTCATTGATATAAGTTTTTGATTCACCTAAATCGGTTTTTCCATTATGCTCATTAAGCATATTGAGTGTGATGGTATCTGCCGGATCATCTGGCGTGTCATCATCACTACAATTAACGAAACACATAGTACAAAGGGATAACAAGAAAATCCCAACTATTTTTTTTGTATTCATTTCTTTTTAATTTTTTGATTTATCAGGAACTTAGTTTGACTTGGTGCTTACAAATATTTTATCGATATAATAGTCAATACTCTTTGAAGCATTGCGGAATAATAGTTGAAGCTTGTATTTCCCTTTAGGATATTCTTCTTGAGAAGGTAAAAAGAATCTTATTTTGACACTTTCATGAGAAGGTATTAAATATCCAAGATCATTTTTTACATAATTATCCGGATAAACTAAAGGAATCCATGAATTATTACTTTCTCTATAGTGCAAGAAAGTATTGCTAATATAGATAATTGTATCGTTTGTATTATTAGTAATTTCTGTTTTCAAGAATCCGTCTTTTGAGCAGGGGTCTTTTAATAAAAAGCACACTTTTATATGCTCATTTTCTCTTGTAATAAATTCTTTCCCTTGCATTTGTTTTTCTTCTACAATCGTTTCTCCTGGCTCGATGGAATTAATGAAATGTGATATATCCATTTTATATGAATTAAGAGAGTCGATACTATTCTCATAATCAAGGTTCACAGTATTTCTTGAATTACTTGTTTTATTATGACAACTGATTAACATGAATAAAACGATTCCATTGGTTATCAAAATAGATATTAATTTGAGCATAAGTTAAATATGAAATGAACTAGATAAGTTACTTATCCAACCCATTTGTGAATATTATTTAAAATGGGCGTTTAATTTTGATGCTATATTATCAACCTTAACAAATATAGATGTAAAAGTTATACTTCCTTTAGATCTATACTCTGATAGATTGTTAGCTTTCATTGTCATGAATGAAATACTAATTAATACTAATTAACAATAGTGCAATACTTAGTAACTACTCAGGTATCTTTTCCTGAAAATTGAAAAAGTAATCCAA